>CADEDX010000165.1 GCA_902826195.1 uncultured Bradyrhizobium sp.
AATCTTGCGGATACGCTCGGATGGGTCATGTACCGCAAGGGCGATCATCGAAATGCCCTGCCTCTTTTACAAGAGGGAGCTTCAAAGCTCACGGAGAACGCCGAGGTTCAATACCACCTGGCGATGGCCCAATACATGATGGGAGATGAGGCGGCCGCCAAGACCGGGCTGCAAAAGGCAGTCCAGTTGCCTTCTACATTCCCGCAAAAAGATGACGCGCAACAGCGCCTGGCCGTTCTGACCATAGATGCAAAAGCCTCAACCGGCGATGGGCGCGCAACGCTGGATGCCTATCTCCAGAAGCAGCCCCGCGACCCCGTCGCGCTTACGCGGCTCGCCCGATTGCAAGCGCGAGACGGCTCGGCTGATCAGGCCATTGCAACCTATCAGAAAGTCATCGACGCAAATCCATTGTTTGGACCAGCCTTTCGGGATCTCGCGCTCGCTTACTTGGCGCGAGGGGGCGATGATACAAAGGCATTCGACATCACCGCAAAGGCGCGCCAAGCCTATCCAGAGGATGCGGAGATCGCTAAGGCACTTGGTATCCTGAACTTCAAGCGCGGACTTTTTCCGCAATCCGCCGAGCTTTTGAATCAGGCCGCGGGTTCCCGCCGCAATGATGCGGACATTCAGCTTTACCTTGGAAAGAGCTACCAACAGCTGAAGCGATGGGACGATTGCAAATCGGCTTTCGAGCGGGCACTCGCACTCAATCTCCCCGCGGCAGCAAAAACGGATGCTCAGACGCAATTGGCGACCTGTGCCGAGGCCACGCAGTGAGCATCCCAACTGATAGCGCGGTCTCGACTGGAGTTCTCTTGATTCGGGATTAGCGATCGCTCAATCACGAACGACCGATAAGCCAAATCCAATAAGGGCTTGTGTGGCTGTGTGGCTGGCCGATCGCGCGTACCGCGAAAAGTCTGGCAGCGATTCGTTTGATCAGCTGGATAAGCCGGCCGAAGGAACGTTCCTGCTACGGCTCGTCAATCCGGCGCGCTTTAACGCCGAAAAAGGTCGCCGCCGGGCGCCAGCCTCCGAGCAGCGTTCCCTTAGCCAGGTTTCGGCTGCCCTCCCCGATGGCCATCGCGGATGAGCCACCGCCGTCAAGCAGCATGGCATCGCGTGCGCCCAACTTCGAAAGCTGTTCGAGCAAAATGCGCGGCGAAGCCCACTCCGCCACAGTCAGAAACAGCAGTTTGCGTTCGGCATCAATTCCGACAGCCGTTCGTTTGTCAGGTTTTCGGTCGCTTCCGGACCATACCCTGCCGTCCCGCAATCCAACGCCCTGCCCACCAATCCCCCATTTCGCCTTGCGGAGATCTTCCGGATTAGGCGGCTTGGACGGACGCAGATGCGCATTCAGCTGATCGTCAAACCATAGCAGATAGGTATGTTCCCAGACGTGGCTTGCCACGTGGTCGGACACCACGGTCTCCACCCCCTTCGCAAGATCGCCCCGCAATCGCGGTCGCCACCTGGGCTCTGAAGCAAACAGCGCCCCGTTGATAACAACCGCAAGTCCTTCGGCCTGCAGGACGTCGTCGATCCAACGCAGGCGGTATTGGAAGCCGCTCGCCGATGCGGACGCGTCAAGCGGCGTGACGTACAGCTCTATCCCAGGCGCGTCGAGCTCCACGCGCACCCAATGCACGATGCCACGCCCCTCCTCGCTACGCTCCAGAAGTTCGCAGCCGTAAGTGATCCCTGAAAATATCGCCGTGGGCGCGGCTTTGCACCGCTCCAAATAGAATGAATCTGCGCCCACAAGCAGCGCCAATGCAATAGCAAGGGCAATCCTGAGACAACGGTTCTTTGAGCGAGTAATGACCATTGAAATCGAAATGATACCTGCCGTTTAGCCGCGCATGCTAAGCTGCTTTATTGTCCGCTGCTGTATTTGATTGATCCTTGCAATATGCGGTTCGCGGAACTGGCGAAAGGCGACATTGACATAGCTGAAGCGCTCCTGATTAGCGCAGTAAGATTGAAGGCGAAACGCAAATGACAATTTCAGTTGGGGGAACGGAAGGCCGGATGCAGTCCTCAGGATGCCATCTGACGACACATCATCTATCCACCAGTTGAGCGCTTCTGCCCATTTGGAGTAACAATTGCCAAGGCCTCCGCCAAAACATGAGGATAGGGTATTTCGCCCTCCTCGTCTTCGCCCACCAATTTCACCGGACCGGATCGCGCGTCCAGCGGGAAAGCCGCGCCGTCGGAAATGGCTGCTGCCAACCCTTTTGCTATCGATTGTCCTTGCGGCAGAGCTCGGCCTTTCGTTGTCGTCCGGTATCTGGCCGTCTGTTCTCCTCCAAAAAACGACATATGCGTTGCAAAATATCCGCCATAAGCTTGAGCGGAGCGACGCGGCAGGCAGACCTTACCTTACTGTTAAGGAAACAAAGGGATCAAAAGATCAACCGCTTCAGGTCGGGATCACCCTGGAAAACAGTCATGGCGGAGAAACTATCGTACTTAGCGGTTTCCACGAAGGCACCACTCTTTCCGCCGGGAGCGCATTGGCCAAGACACGCTGGTCCCTGCCGGGAAACGACTTGGACAAAGCTTTCATCTCGGCTCCCGAGAAATTCGACGGCGTCATGGAGATTACGGTGACGCTCTATTCATCCAGGCAGGACGTCCTGGAAACGAAACGAACTCGTTTCAGCTGGGGCGGCTTGGGCAAAGGCGACAAGCTTCGGGTGACATCGCCCCCGGTTCAAAATCTGCGCTATGAACACCGCGTTCGACGGGATTGAGCATGGCCTCGATTTCAGAGCCCTTCATCCGCAGGCCGGTCGGCACCACGCTGCTGGCGATCGGGCTACTTCTGGTCGGCATCGTCGCCTACGCCTTTCTTCCCGTCTCCGCGGTACCCAACATAGATTTCCCGATGATCCGGGTGTTCGCCAACCGCCCCGGCGCCGATCCCACCGTGATGGCGGCAACCGTTGCCGCTCCTCTGGAGCGCCGGCTCGGCCAGATTGCCGGGATCGAGCAAATCACCTCAACCAGTACGCTCGGCACCACTAATATCCAGTTGCAGTTCTCGGTCGGCCGCGACATCGATCGCGCGGCGCGCGACGTGCAGGCCGCGATCAACGCCTCGCTGATCGATCTGCCGAGTGACCTGCCGGCGTTGCCTCGCTTTCGTAAGGCCAATCCCGCCGCCGCGCCGATGTTCGTACTGGCGCTGACCTCGAAGACGCTGACAACAAGCGCCATGTACGACGTCGCCGACACCGTGATCGCGCAGCGCATCTCGCAGGTCGCTGGGGTCGGTGAGGTCACCGTCTCCGGCGCCGACCAGCCGGCGGTGCGGATCGCGCTCAACCCGGTGGCGCTGTCGAATGCGGGGATCGCGACCGACGATGTGCGAACGGCGATCATCAACGCCAACCCATTGGGGCCGGTCGGCGTCTTCGACGGCGGCCGCCAGAGCGAAACGATTTCGACCAATCAACAGATGCGCACGGCCGCCGAGTTCGGCGGCATCATCGTCAAGAGCTCGAGCGGCAATTTTGTCCGACTCGCCGACGTCGCCGACGTCGAGGATTCCGTCCGCAACAACCGCTCGATCGCTTGGTTCAACAAACAGCCGGCCGTCCTGATCCTGGTTTCCAAGCAGGGCGAGGCCAACGTGATCGACACCGTCGACCGGATAAAAGACTTGCTACCCGAGCTCAAGCGATGGCTCCCCGCCGGACTCGAGATATCGACGCTCCTCGATCGCACTGGCACCATCCGCGCCAGCGTGCTCGACATGCAGTTCACGCTGTTGGCGACCGCCCTCCTGGTGATGGTGGTGGTGTTCATCTTTCTGCGTCGGCTGACGCCGACAATTGCGGCCGGCGTTTCGGTGCCGCTGGCGCTCGCGGGCACCTGCGCGGGGATGTGGCTCGCGGGTTTCTCGATCGACAATCTGTCGCTGATGGCGCTCGCGATCTCGGTCGGCTTCGTGGTCGACGACGCCATCGTCATGATCGAAAACATGTATCGCAACCTCGAACGAGGCATGGCGCCGTATCCGGCGGCGCTCGAAGGCGCAAGACAGATCGGCTTTACCGTACTTTCGATCAGCCTGTCATTGATTGCAGCATTTACGCCGCTGCTCTTCATGGAGGGGATCGTTGGCCGGATGCTGCGCGAGTTCTCGCTGACGCTAACCTTCGCCATCCTGGTGTCGACTGTGGTGTCGCTGACAATCACGCCGATGATCTGCGCGCACTATATCAAGGAGGTGACATCGGCTCGTGCGACCAGGTTTGACCGCCTGGTCGAGGGCTCGTTGTCACGCATCGTCGCCTTCTACGCTTGGACACTGCGCGCGGTGCTTGGCTTTCCGTTCCTGACCCTGATCTTGTTCTTTGCCACCGTCACGCTGACGGTCGTGCTCTATATCAAGATACCGAAGGACTACTTTCCGACCGACGACAGCGGCCTCATCTACGGCATATCACAAAGTTCGTCCGACACCTCGTTCCGGTCGATGACGAAATTTCAGCAGCAGCTTGAGGATGCCGTCGAATCAGACCCGGCCGTCGCTGGCGTCGGATCGTTCCTCGGCAGCATGACGGCGAACCGCGGCATGTTCTTCATCAGCCTCAAGCCGCCGCAGGAGAGACCAGGACAAAGCACGGAAGCCGTGATTGACCGGCTGCGTAAAAAGTTGGAGACGATGCCCGGTGGACGGCTCTATATGTTCGCCATCCAAGATATCCGTGCCGGCGGGCGCCAAAACAGTCCCTCGAATTATCAGTACACGGTTTTGAGCGCCGACGTCGATCTCCTCAAGAGATGGGCCCCCTTCATCGCCAAACGCATGGAAACGGTCGAGGGCATCAGCGATATTTCTACCGACCGAGATGCTGCCGGCCTGCAGTTGACGCTGACGATCGACCGCAACGCGGCCGCAACGCTCGGCGTCCGCGTCAAGGACATCGATGACGCCTTGAACAACGCCTTCGCGCAGCGGCAGATTTCGATCATCTATACTCAGCGCAACCAGTACATGATCGTCCTGGAGATCGATCAGAAACTCCAGAGCGATCCTTCCAATCTGGATCGCATTTTTGTAGCCGGCACAAACGATGCCCAGGTGCCGCTTTCAGCTGTCGTGCGCTATGACCGCGGCCTTGCTTCGCTGGCGATCAATCACACCCAGTCAATTCCTTCGGCTACGGTTTCTTTCAACCTGCTTCCCAATGTGCCGCTGGAGGCCGCGATCGTTAACATCCAGCGGGCGGTCGAGGGACTAAACATGCCGGAAGGCATCCGCGGGAGTTTTGACGGCAATGCCGGCGACTTCAACAAGACCAGCGGACGGCAGCCGCTCCTGATTCTCGGCGCGCTGGTGGCGATGTACATCGTGCTCGGCGTACTCTACGAAAGCCTCGCGCATCCGATTACGATCATCTCAACTTTGCCTTCCGCAGGCCTCGGTGCGCTGCTAGCCCTGCAGATGACTGATACGCCATTGACGGTGATCGCCTTCGTCGGCATCATCCTTTTGATCGGCATCGTCAAGAAGAACGGCATCATGATGGTCGATTTTGCGCTGGACGCCGAACGCCATCGCGGGCTGTCGTCGGCGGATGCGATCTTCGAGGCCTGCAGCGCCCGCTTCCGCCCCATCCTGATGACGACGATGACGGCATTGTTTGCCGGTATTCCGCTTGTGATCGCCACTGGCCCTGGGACGGAACTTCGCCGGCCGCTCGGCATCACCATCATTGGCGGACTGTTCTTGTCACAGATACTAACGCTGTACACGACGCCTGTGATCTATCTTCTAATCGATCGCCTAAGACAGCGCCGCGAACAAGCTCCAGTGCTAGATGCCCTTTCAACAAAGCGATAGCTCGCGGAAAGTGAAACAATGTTGGACGAGCAAGGGAACCATTGAAATGTCGTCAAATATTCTCCTGAGAACCGATGGTTCCGAAGTCGCGAGAAAGTATACAGCATGGCTTTCCGTTAGCAGAGGCCGTAATCGCTAAAGCAACAGTCATCACCGTGACGGGACCACCGTCGGAGCGGACACGCCTCTGGATAGATTCCCACAAAGGCAGAGGTCGAACTCTTTTGACGCAGCCTTAAAGGTAGGTGCAGGAAAGGTCTTGATTGAGTTCGAGCTATGGTGGAGAAGATCGGTTATCTGTAGAATTCTTGCATGTTACGAATGCGCATCTCGCCGCTGCGGCTTCGAAACAGCCAAGTCCGCAGGCTGCGATTTGATCGTCATGGCCTCTCATGGGCGTCGCGGCCTCAGGAAGCTACTACTTGGGGAGTCAAACGGTGCTGGTGGACACAAGCCTGCCAGTGCTAGTGTGAAAAAGCTCGGCGCAGGACGCGCGTTTCGGGACGTCTATCTCGCGGTTGGTCCGCTGACAGCAATATCACGGCCGATGCGGTCGCCGCCACTTCGCGATCCCGAAGTTTCTTCCAATCGATGTGTCCGAAGGCCATCGCCTTGAAGCAAAAGCGGAACGAAACAGAGGCAATTCCGGGCAGCGTCTTCAGCGCGGAACGGCGTGGCTGGAGGCAAGGTCGACACCACCAGTGTCAACTATCTCATTTTAGCGAGGCGGGAACTCTTCGAAGCCACGGCGACGGCTTCCTATAGGCAGCTGTTCGCGGTTCGCGAAACGAATACGCGCCGCGTCGCCGGCGCCGCGCACATCACCGAGCCCGAACAGGGAAAGAAGCGGAGCGTCAGTGCAGCGGTCATCAACGGGACTGAGCGAACCTTTTGGACAAGTACAGTGACTATATCGTATTGACCCGGTTTAATGTGTTTTGCTGCTCTCTGTACCATTCCACAGTCCTTGCCAGGCCATCGTCGAAGTCTGTTTGAGGCGACCAGCCAAGTAGCGCCGCACCCCGGGTGCCATCAACGGTCTTATGCATCGCTCCGTCCTCCTTCGATCGATCGTACACCACGCGTCCACTGTAATCGACAAGATCCTTGATACGTTCAGCAACGTCAGCGATGGATACACCTCTTCCAACGCCGACATTGATGGGCTGTTCGCATGGTACGCACGTCATGGCACGGACCATCGCTTCGGCCGCGTCGTCGACGTAAAGCCATTCTCGCACCGGGGCTCCGCTGCCCCAGACAACGACCTCCGGAGCACCTAGCTTGTGCGCCCCGAGAAATCTCATCGCAAGACCGCCGATAGCGTGCGATCGAACCGGGTCGAAATGGTCCCCTGGGCCGTACATGTTGGAGAATACCAGGTTGATGGTCTGCAACCCCAATTGTTTCGCATACGCCCACGAGCCCATCCACGACAACTTGCGGAGCAGACCATAAACCATCACGGACTCATGAAGCGGCCCGTCCCAAAGTTGGCCTTCTTCGAAGATTGTGAGCCTGGCCGGATAGACGCAATTGGGCAGCGGATTGACGATACGCTTCACGCCCGTCCGGTGCGCAGCCTCGAATAGATTGGCGATCATTGGCATATTATTTCGGAATATGTCAGCCGGTTTCTTGAGGACGAAATGAACCCCGCCGGCAAAACTGGCACAGTTGAGGATGATCGTCGGACGGATGGCGTCAAAAAGATCAAGTGCCTGACTGAAATCGCGCAGATCAGTGCCGAGAGAAAGTGACGTCCGGGTGAAGGCTATGGACGCCCCTTCCAACCTCCGGCACACTCGCTGCCCGAGAAAGCCGGTGGCGCCCGTCACAAGAATCATTTCGTCTCTCAGAAAAGTTCGAATGCGACGATTCGCGCATAGACAATCATTCAAAAAACGACCGTTGGACTCAACCAATACGACAGTGAGCCACCAATATAGCGGCCCTGCAGCGAGACGAAAAGATGACAATCCCGCAAATGGAGCCTTGGCTCGGTGAGGAAGAAGCTACCGCCGTCAACGACTACATGCGCTCCGGCGGCTGGCTCATGGAGCACGACAAGTCACGGCAATTCGAATCCCTCATCGCGGATTATACGGGAGCATCACATTGCATCGTAACCGTCAACGGCACGGTTAGTTTGACGTTAGCGGCGCTGGCCTGCGACGTGAAGGCTGGAGATGAAGTGATTGTCCCCAACTACACAATGATCGCTACCGCGAACTCGGCTTACCTGTTCGGTGCAAGCCCTGTCTTTGTCGACGTAGAACCAGAGACGCTTTGCCTCGACATCAACAAGGCGGAGGCTGCCGTAACGACGAAGACCCGTGCAATCATGCTGGTGACCGCCAACGGACGCTACCCGAAAGCAGGGGTCGAGGCCTTTGTTGATCTGGCCGATAGACATGGGTTGGTTTTGATCGAGGACGCCGCCCAGTCGCTTGGTTCGCGCTATCCGGACGGCCGTCACATGGGCCGCGTCGGCAAGGTTGGCAGCTTCTCATTTTCCGTACCAAGAGTCATCACGACCGGACAGGGAGGATACCTGATCACCGACGATGGCGAAGTGGCCGAACGCCTTCGTAAGTTAAAGGACTTCGGTCGCATTGCGGGCGGAAACGATACCCATCAGAGCGTCGGCTATAATTTCAAATTCACCGACCTTCAGGCCTGTGTGGGGATCGAACAAATGAAGAAGTTGCAGCAGCGCGTCGAGCGCAAGAAGCAAATCCTGCTGCGCTATCGCCAGGCACTTGGCGCCATAGAATCGGTGACATTTTTTGAACAAGACCTGGTGAATACTACCCCCTGGTTCATTGATATTCTATGCGAACGGCGAGCCGATCTGCAGGGGCACCTAAAAAAAGTGGGCATAGGTAGCCGGGTCATGTACCCCCCAATCAACAGGCAGGAAGCTTATCAGCGTGCCGGACATCACCCTGTTTCTGAGCTTGTCGGAATGAAGGGCCTATGGTTGCCTTCGTCGTCTCAACTGACGGATCAGCAGATTGAAATGGTGTGCGACTCCATTGCGGAATTCTACAATTAACGTCTAATGACACGCATCATTTTCCTCAATCGATTTTTCTTTCCTGATCATTCCGCGACGAGCCGGATGGTAAGCGGCCTTGCATTTGAGTTGGCATCGGCCGGCAACGACGTCCACGTCGTCACCAGTCGACAACTCTACAATAAGCCGGGAGCAGACTTACCCGCCGAGGAAGTTGTCAATGGCGTTCGTATCCATCGCGTCGGCACAACAGGCTTTGGTCGGGCAAGGCTGCCAGGCCGCGCCATGGATTATTTGTCGTTCTATTTTACGTCGTGGCGACGCACCCTGACCATTGCAAGAGACGGTGATATCATCGTCGCCAAGACCGACCCGCCAATGATTTCGCTCGTAGGAATGCTCGTTGCAAGGCAGCGAGGAGCGAAGTTGGTGAATTGGGTACAGGACGTCTACCCGGAGATTGCCATTGAATTTGGCGTACCGTTCTTGATCACTCCAGTGCGCCGACTCCTGTTTTGGTTGCGAGATATGTCTCTCAGAGCGGCAACAACAAATGTCGTTCTCGGCCAACTCCCTGCACGCCTTGTTTCCGCGCGTGGTGTCTCTTCGGACAATATTGCGATCATTCACAATTGGAGCGATGAGGACGACATTGTTCCCGTTGCCCATGCAGACAACATGCTGCGTCAGGCGTGGGGCCTTGGTGACAAGTTTGTCGTTGGATACTCGGGAAACCTTGGCCGAACCCACGAGTTTCTGACAATGCTCTCCGCATCGGAGCGTCTCAGACATGACGATCGGATCGTTTTTCTCGTTATTGGTGCAGGACATCAGAACGACAGCC
This sequence comes from uncultured Bradyrhizobium sp., assembly GCA_902826195.1. GTDB lineage: Bacteria > Pseudomonadota > Alphaproteobacteria > Rhizobiales > Xanthobacteraceae > Bradyrhizobium. The sequence goes on from CADEDX010000165.1 coordinate 9,733, forward strand.
TCAGCCGCGCGGTCAAGGCGCTTGGCCTTGATCGGTCTTACCTCTTCGTCCCGTATCAGGATTCCGCCGTATTAAAATATTCCCTGGGTGTCCCAGACGTGCATTGGATATCGACTCGACCGCAATTTGAGGGATTGATTGTGCCCAGCAAGTTTTACGGCATCGCGGCCGCCGGGCGGCCGATGATCTCGATCGGCAGCAAGAAGGGAGAGCTTAGCCGCCTGGTCGAGGAGCACCAATGCGGCTTTGCGATCGAGGAAGACGATGTCGAGGCGCTTGAGAGCGCCATTACCCTTTTATCCCGCAACCAGGCTCTATGCGCAACGATGGGACAGCGAGCTCGGTCAATGCTCGATCATTATTTCACGCGTCGTCAGGCGTTTGACCGCTGGCACACTTTGATTTCGCAGGTCGAGTTAGGAAGGCCATCTGAAAGCGACGCAACAAGATGAGGGAATGCGTGTAATCTCGGAAAGGGGAATGAGCCCGAGTACCGCTGTGCGCTACCAGCTTCCGGCCGAGCCTTTGCGCAATGGCGATGATCGGATGGCTTAGCGGCGCAGAGCCGAGCGCTGCACAATCTCGGCTCGAACCAGTGGCTTCGGTCCAGGGCTAGCGATCGCCTTCGGTGGCGCCGAACCTTCGGGCATTGCGAGGCTGTCTTGTTTAGCTTTCACTTCAGCGAGATCTGCCAAGGCTTCCGCCGACCCACCATAATTGCGCGCCAATATGCGAATGGTCATCATAACGATTTTTGTATCTACCGCTGGCGACGCATTGCGAACGTACCACTCGTCATACTTCTCCTTGTCTTCCTTGCTGACGAGTTTTGCGCCATTAACCTGCGCCCAGCCTGTGATCCCCGGGCGGACTGACAAGCGCAGTGCTGTGTTGTTCGGCTGATCTTCAGGCAGCAACGGTCGGGGACCGACCAGCGACATATCCCCAAACAGCACATTGATGAGCTGCGGCAGTTCGTCGATGCGGGTGGCGCGCAAATATCGGCCAATCACCGACGGCTGCCGATCGCCCAAAGCTGGCCTACCCTTGGAATCAAACGGTGCCCGTAACGTCCTGTATTTGTAGATCAGGAACGGCACCCCTCTTCGACCGGTCCGCTCCTGCCAAAAAAGGACAGGCGAGCCAACGTCAATGAGCACAAGCAGCGATGCAGCCGCAAAGAGAGGCAATAGCAGAATCATCAGCGCAAGCGAACCCAGAATGTCGACGGATCGCTTCAGGTTTAGGAAGAGGTTGCGCTCCGGATCCGCATCCGCTGCGGCAACGACCTCAGAACGGACCAGCCCCTCCTCGGTCAACCCCAGCATCCGCGGCAGGTACGACAGCTCAAGTTGCCGTTTCTTGCACACCCGCTCGACATCATGCAGCGCAGCAGCACTGAGAAAATCGGTATCCCCGGCAAGAATCACCCGATCAACATGAATTCCGTGAACTGAAAATTCCGTAACGATTACATCGAGTTCTTGGGGTGTTCCAAGAACTTGCACGCCGCCAAGTGAACGGCCGATCGCGCTTGCTTTTTCTTCAAGGACCGCGACTACCCCCTCTTGATTGGGTGCATAAGCGCGCAGCATCGAGATAAAGGAAGCGGCCAGGCGATTAGCGCCGATCACGATGATCCGCTCACGACGTAATTGGTAGTCACTTCCACCTCGCTCGTTGCGTCCAGCCCGGGTAACGATCCGAAACAAGATGAGACCCCCGGCGAGCAACAGCCCGTGATACAATGGAACTGAGCGAGGGATGCCATCGAGACGAGTGAGGGTGAACAGGACGCCATAAGTCAGCAGCTGCGCGAACAGAACTGCTTCGGCAATGTCGAGCACCTCATGCGCAGAAAAGTGCCGGGTTACAGTTTTTTGCAGTCCGAAGGCCAGAAACGCAAAGACCGAAGCTCCACTGGAAATCGCGCAATATATCACTATCGCGTTCCAGTCCTGCCGAGCCAGGACCAAGGCACCTCCTAACCACAACGCGACAACGGGCGAGGTCAAAGACCAAAACGCATCCCATATCGGCACGTCGATTTTAACTTTGCGCCGAGATGTTGGGGATGGAACGGCCATATTTGCTCACAGCTTCCTAACAATCAAACCCGATTGGAGCGAGAAATGTTCCGGTTGCAACCGCCCAGTTGTTACACCTTCACGGCCCGAATGTACGACTAACCTTTAGGCCTCGCCGCAGGTTTTTCGAGCACCGTTGTCATATCAACTGCGACTATCTCAATTCGGCAACAGATAGTGTCTTTGCATTTAATCGGCTGTGGAAATCTTCCGGTCCGGTGCCCTAGCCCAACCCGAAATTATTATAATGATTCGCTCATCATGCTGACGCGGCGAAATCGGACGTGCGCCTCTAAGGCACAATCGCCTCATGCGTTCAAATATCCGAATCAAACTTCTCGCGCCACGTGAAGAGACAAAGCCAAACGATCAAGAAACTTTTAGAAGACCTTGATCAAGCTGCTCTCTTGCCTATGTGTCTTTCCACACTCTTTCGACTCCCCGCTGAAACCT
>CADEDX010000166.1 GCA_902826195.1 uncultured Bradyrhizobium sp.
CCCGTCCTCCACATGTAAGCGCTAACTCTGGGGAAACGAACACATGCGTCTGATGTTCAACGGCAGACAATGAAGCACCACGACCGACTCATCTCAGGCTTCGATCGCGTATCGCACCTGATCGGCCGCTACGGCAGCGCGCTGATCGGTGTTTTCGCCATCGCGATGGTATGGGCCGGAATTCTCTACAGCATTTCGGAAGAGCGCACACGGACCGAACAGGCCGCGCGTCAGAACAATTCGAATCTGACCCGGGCGTTCGAGGAACAGATCATCCGTTCGATCAAGTCCGCTGACCAGACGCTGCTCTATGTGCGCGACTCCTACGCCAAGGATCCCAAAGGCTTCGACATGTCGCTGTGGTCGAAGAATAGCCAGTTTCTATCGGATTTCTCATTCCAGGTCGTCATCATCGACAAGAATGGAATCATGCTCGCGAGCAATCTCGACCCGGGCATGAACGGATTGGATCTGCACGACCGTGAACATTTCAAGGTGCACGCCGAGGGCACCAAGGACTTCCTGTTCATCAGCAAGCCGGTGTTCGGCCGCGTATCGAACAAATGGTCCATCCAGCTGACACGACGCATATTTGCGCAGGACGGCACGTTCGGCGGTGTGGTGGTCGTGTCGCTCGATCCCGAATATCTCTCGCGGTTCTATAATTCCGTCGACATCGGCAGAAAGGGCATCGTCACGCTGATCGGGCTCGACGGCATCGTGCGCGCACGTGCCTCTTCAGGACCCAATGCCAGCGCTATTGGAACGTCCGTTGCCGGCAGCCCGTTGATGGCGGGCCTCACCCGCGCCGAGAGCGGATCGTTCACCTCAACCAGCCAGATCGACGGTATCGAGCGCATCACCAGTTTCCGGAAGGTCAACGACTATCCGCTGGCTGTCGCCGTCGGCCAATCGTCCGAGGAAGTCTTTGCCGCCTACCGTCGCGATCGCGACAGGAACCTGATGGCCGCGGTGCTGCTGAGCCTGATCATCGGGACCATATCGATCCTGATCGTTCGGTACGAGGCGGGACTGGCGAAGTCCCGCGACGCCGCCGAGGCCGGCACCCGCGCCCGCTCTGAATTCCTCGCCATGATGAGCCACGAAATCCGGACGCCGATGAACGGCGTCATCGGCCTTGCGGACCTGCTGGCGTCAAGCGACCTGCAGGCCGAGCAGAAGAAGATCGCGACGACTTTACGGGAGTCGGCCGACTATCTCTTGCAGCTACTGAACGACGTCCTCGACCTTTCCAAGCTCGATGCCGACCGGATGGAAATCGAGCACGTCGAGTTTCAGCCGCGGCTTTCGGTCTCGGCCACCATCGACCTGATGATGTCGCGCGCCAAGGCGAAGGGATTGCAACTGACCGCGTCCATCGCCGACGACGTTCCGCAGACGGTTCTCGGCGACCCGGCCCGGCTCCGCCAGGTGCTGTTCAATCTGGTCGGCAACGCCATCAAGTTCACCCAGTCCGGTTCCGTACAGGTCGAGGTCGAAGCCAAACCGGCGGCCGACGGGATGACGCTGCTGGCTTTCAAGGTCACCGACACCGGCGTCGGCATCCCTGCCGATGCCATCGGCTGCCTGTTTCGTGAATTCTCGCAGGTCGACAGCTCGATCTCGCGCCGGTTCGGCGGCACAGGGCTGGGGTTGGCCATCAGCAAACGCCTTGTCGCCTGCATGGGTGGCGAGATTTCAGCCGAGAGCACGATCGGAAAGGGCAGCCAGTTCCGCTTTTCGGTGCTGGTCAAACCGCACCGGGATGTGGAAGCGGAGCAGCCGCAAACGGACGCGGCGCCGGCTGCATCGGCAACGGCGTCCGAGCCCTCCGCCGCGGACTTCCGCCCGCTCAAAATACTGGTGGCCGAGGACAACGTCACCAATCAGTTCGTGATCCGCAAACTGCTCCAGAAGCTCGGCTACACGCCCGAACTGGTCGAGAACGGTGTGGAGGCGGTGGCAGCGGTTCAGAACCGGGACTACGACCTCGTCCTGATGGACATGATGATGCCCGAGATGGACGGCCTGGTCGCCACGCGAACCATCCGCCGGTTGCCGCCGCCTGCCCGCGACATCCAGATCATCGCCTTGACCGCCAACGCGACCAGCCAGGATGAACTGGCCTGTCTGGCGGCCGGCATGAACGACTTTGTCACCAAACCCGTCACCACGGGTCGTCTGACCCAAGCGCTGGCCCGCGTGAACGCCGCGTCCACACAGGAAAGATTGATCGCATGACCCAGACCTTCTCCTTCGACGAAGCGGTCTTTCGCGAGCTCGGGAGCGAACTCGGCGCGGACGATCTGGTCGCCCTGCTGAACGTGTTCCTGGCCGACACCGCCAAGAAGCTGATCCGGATCGAGGCCGAAAACCAGGCCCGCGCCGTCATCAAGCGCGAGGCGCATTCGATGAAAAGCTCGGCCGCCACGTTCGGCTTCAGGGTGCTTTCGCAAACGGCGCGGCAGCTCGAGGCCGGCGCTGAATCGATGCCGCAACCGGAACTGCGGGCATCGATCAGCGAACTCCGGCAGGCATTCGAGGCTACGCGGGCGTTCGACGACCGCAACCTGCTCTGCGACGCGTCAGGGGCGGTGGCATGACAGCAATAGAACACCGCACCGAGGAGCTGAGAGGCCGGCTGCTGGTCGTCGAAGACGACCTCGTGCAGCGGACCATCATCGGATCGATCGGCGCCAAGCTCGGCTACGACACCATGATCGCGTCGACCTTCGAGATCGCATCGCAGATGCTGCGAAACGAAAAATTCGACATAATGACGCTGGACCTGTCGCTCGGCGAGCATGACGGCGTGGAGTTGCTGCGCCTCATCGCCGACCTGAAGCTCAATGCGATGCCGATCGTGATCGTCAGCGGGTGCGAAGAGCGGGTCCGGAACACGATCCAGCGCGTCGCCGTCGCGCTGGATCTCGCGCTTACCACCAGTCTGGCCAAGCCCCTGAACATCGACAAGCTGCGATCGGCACTGAAGCGGCCTGCGCTCTTGAGCGCCGCCACCGGCAGCAGGGTGCAAGCGCCGACGATCAGTCGCGATCGAATCGTCTCCGCGCTCAGTCAAAAGGAATTCATCGTCGAACTGCAGCCCAAGATCGACCTGCGCACCAACGAAATCTGCGGGGCCGAGGCGCTGGCGCGCTGGCTGACGCCGGAATTCGGTATGGTTTCGCCCGCCATCTTCGTGCCGCTGGTCGAGGAATTTGGCCTGATGTCCGAGTTGACGCACGCAGTCTGCGATGCCGCCGTCGCCACCAGCCGCGGACTCATTCAGCAGCGTCCTGACTTCACCGTTGCCGTCAACGTCTCCGCGTCCGATCTGAACGATCTCACCCTTCCCGAACGGATTGAGGGGATCTTGCGCACCTATCAGGTGGCCCCGGAAGCCCTGATCGTCGAGGTGACGGAAAGCATTGCCATGTCCGACGTCGATCGGGCGATGGACGTCGTATCGCGGCTGAGGCTCAAGGGCATGGGAGCCGCCATCGACGATTTCGGAACCGGATTTTCCTCGCTCTCGGCGCTCGCCAAGCTGCCGTTCAGCGAATTGAAGATCGACCGGTCCTTTGCCGGAACCTGCGCCAACGACAAAGACATGATGAAAATCGTGGAAGCTTCCATCGCATTGGCGAAAGCCTTCGGCATGAAGGTGGTCGGCGAGGGAATCGATAACCCGTCGACGCTGAGCGCATTGCGCGCCGCCGGTTGCGATATCGGCCAAGGCTATCTGTTCGCTCCCACGCTTGGAATAAGGCAGTTCTCGCACTTGATGAAACGATGGGATCCCCGCGCCGCCGGCCGGTTTCCGGCATTCCGTCCGCCCAGCCGGACAACCTCTCTTGCGTACGGTTGAGGCCGCGACGCTATTCCTTAACTAAAACCAAAAGGTGAACCATGAGCAACCCGAGACAAAATGCACGCCGTGACGACAGGACGAAACCCGACGGGGTTCTTGAAGTGCCGCGGCTTCTGATCATCGACGATGATCCGGTCCAGCGCACGCTTATCGCACGCGCGGCCGAAAATACCGGCTATCGGGTGGTCGCGGTGGATTCCTGTCGCGCGGCCATCGAACAGCTCAAGACCGGCCGGTTCGACTGCCTGACGCTCGATCTGACGCTGGAGGACGGCGACGGGTTTGACATCATGTGGCAGATGGCAAACGCCGGACAGCGGGTGCCGGTCATGGTCGTCAGCGGAACGGACGCGAAGTCGCGCCACACCTGCCGGACCAGAATGAAAGAACTGGGCATCGAAGTGACGCAGAGTTTCGGCAAGCCGGTCGATCTGGCCGTGCTCAGGATCGCGCTTGCAAACCTGCGCAGCGCCAGCGCAAAACTGCCCAACATGCACGGCATGGGCGAGATCCACATTCCGGAAAATGCCGCGGAGAGCGCGTGAGCGTTAGCTCGCGCGCAAGCCGGAATCCCTGAGCCGTCCGGCGAACCAGCCGGACAGGGACTGGTCGAAAGCGCCACTGGTATAGACTTCCGACGTCGTGACCTGCTTCTTGTCCAGCGTCAGCAGCACGCCGATCCAATAGGCGAACCACAGATGCGGGTCGGTCAGCGCCCGCAGCTTGTGCTGGTCGTGGTCGAGCGGCTGATGATTGGCCGATTTGCGGACCTCGACGGCGAGCAGGTTGTTGGGCATGGCGCGCTGGTGCACGACGATGTCGGGATAGATGGATTTGGCGAGGTGATCGTCGGTCGAGACGATCGTTCCGCGCGGCAGCCGCAGCGTGCGGTCGCCCAGCCGGTCATATTCGCAGTCGGTTTCCCAGCCCGGAAACTGCGCTTCTACATGCACCGCCAGCCGGTGCGTCAGCGCGCGTTCGCCGGCCTCCTTTTCCAGCAGGAAGCTTTCGGTCGAATAGAACGCGTGGAGCGCGGCGATGACCTTGTTCAACACGGTCTGCATGACGCCTCCCAGGAAGGCGAGCGGCCGGAATCGCCTTACATCTGCACTTCGATCAACCGCGGTCCCGGCTCGGCGACGGCCTCGGCCAGCGCCTTGACGAAATCGTCGACATTGGCGACCGCGCGGCCCGGCACGCCCATACCTTTGGCGAGCGCCACGAAGTCGAGGTCCGGACGGTCGAGCTTGAGCATGTCGAGCGCCCGCTGCCCGGGCTCGCCGGCGCCGACGCCGTCGAACTCGCCGCGCAATATCTGATAGATTTTGTTGGCAAATACAATCGTGACGACGTTGAGGCTCTCGCGCGCCTGCGTCCACAGCGATTGCAACGTGTACATCGCGCTGCCGTCGCCGACCATGCAGATCACCTTGCGATCGGGGCACGCCACCGCGGCGCCGGTCGCCACCGGGGTGGAGAAGCCGATCGAGCCGCCCATGTTCTGCAGCCAGTCGTGTGGGTTCGCCGCCGCCGTCGGCGGAAAGAAGGCACGGCCAGTGGTCACCGATTCATCGACCACGATGGCGTTTTCCGGGATCGCGGTCGCGATCGCCTGCGCGATCGAAGCATGCGTCAGCGCCCCGGTCGGTTTGACCAGTTCCACCAGTTTCTGCGGCTGCCGGTCGGCAGCCTTCGCTTGCAGCGCGCCGGCCAGCGCTTCAAGCGCGGCAACGGAATTGTCGTGTCCGGATGTCATGCGGTGCACCTCGCAGCCCTGCGGCTTCAGGAGGCTCGGCTTGTTCGGATAGGCGAAGAAGGCCACCGGTTCACAGGCCTCGACCAGCACGATATTCTTGAACTCCTTCAAAATCGGGATCGCCAGTTCGATCACATAGGGAATGCGGTCGATCGAGAAGCGGCCCCGGCCTCGCGCGATGCGCGGATTGGAGGTCGGCGTCATCACCTTGCAGCCGGTCTTGCCGGCAATCCGGCCGGCCAGATCGAGCCCGTGCTCGGTCAGCGCGCCGCCGGTCATCAGCAGCAGCGTGGAGGCGCCGTCGTTGCGCAACAGCTTCGCCGCTTGGTCGACGGCCTGAACGGAATACCTGGCGCGCTGTTGCTCTTCCGGCACCTGCGCGATGCCATCGGCCTCGTTCCAGGCGGTGTCGGCGGGCAGGATCAGCGTGGCGATCTGCGCGCTCCTTGCGGCTGCGATCGCGGCCGCACCGTCGGCGGCGACCGATTTGGCATCCGGCGAGGTCCGCACCCAGGCGGACATCGGCCGCGCCAGGCCTTCGATGTCGGAGGTCAGCGGGGCGTTGTAGGCGATGTGGTAAGTCGCGTGCTGGCCGACGATGTTGACGATGCCGGAATTGGCCTTCTTGGCGTTATGGAGATTGGCAAGGCCATTGGCGAGGCCGGGCCCGAGATGCAGCAGGGTCGATGCCGGCGTGCCCTTCATGCGGTAGTAGCCGTCGGCGGCGCCGGTCACGACGCCTTCGAACAGGCCAAGCACGCAGCGCATCCCCTCCACCCGGTCGAGTGCAGCGACGAAATGCATCTCAGAGGTGCCGGGATTGGTAAAGCAGACATCCACGCCGCCTGCGACCAGCGTCCGCACCAGGCTTTCCGCGCCGTTCATCGTCCAGTTCCCCTCGTCTTTGCTGTGAGCTGGCGGCGATCAAACATTTGTTCGAACGTTTCGTCAAAGGTTTAGCGGAACAATGCAGCCATCGCCCAAGGCCTGTTGCCTTTTTCAACCACGGCGTTCGAAAATGGCCGGGTCACAAGCTCTTTGGTTGCACGATCGCGGCAATTATGGCCTGTCTCGACGCGCATACTCATATTTTTCAAGAGGAAAAAAATGATACGGGCTTTTGCTGTTCTGTTCGCGGCTGTCATGGTGCTGGCCGGAGCCGGCCAGGCGCGGGCGCAAGGTTTTCCAAACTTCTTCTCCGACGACTCGCGCGACATCATGGGTGGCGGCCCCGGTTTCTTTCGGCCCGGCATGTCCGGCGGATCGAGCCCGATCCCGCGCACGACTGTCATGTTCAACGGGGGTTACGCGCCCGGCACGATCTACATCAACACCGCCGAGCGCCGGCTCTATCTCGTGCTCGGCAATGGCCAGGCGCTCCGCTACGGCATCGGCGTCGGCCGCGACGGCTTCCGCTGGGGCGGAACCCATCGCATTTCGGCGAAGAAGGAATGGCCGAGCTGGACGCCGCCGGCGCAGATGCTGCGCCGCCGCCCCGACCTGCCACGCCACATGCCAGGCGGCATCGACAATCCGCTCGGCGCGCGGGCGATGTATCTGGGATCGACGCTCTATCGTATCCACGGCTCCAACGAGCCCGAGACGATCGGACAGGCAGTTTCCTCCGGCTGCTTCCGCATGACCAACGAGGACGTGACCGATCTCTACAGCCGTGTGCCGGTCGGCACTAGGGTGGTAGTGCAGAACTAACCGCCCTCCCTGGAACCGCGGGGATCCACGCGAGCGCGCCATCGATATTGGGGTCGATCGAGGCTTTCTTTCCTTGCGCGCGCGCGCCGATTGCTGCAGCGTCATTTGGATGCGCACGCCCCGCCGATTCCTCTACCAATGGACGTTCGCGGCGACCCTGGGCGCCGCTACGCTCGGCGGAACATGGGCGCCGTGCGCAGCATCCACCGAGATTGCCTCGATTGCGCAGCGCCAGCGCAACGAGAAGAAGATCTTCACCGACAGTGAGATCGTCGAAGGCTTTTTCAAGACCGCGTTCGGCGCCGAATACCATCTCGCCGGCCGCGTCGATCGTATCCGCAAATATAGCGGGCCGGTGCGCGTGTTTGCCGACGGCACCCGGGCCGACCGCAAGGCACAGCTTTCGAAAATCGTGGCCGACATCGCCTCGCGCGTTCAGCACCTCGACATCGCCATGGTCAGCGACATCGACGACGCCAATGTACAGGTCAAGCTGGTGCGCGACCGCGATCTACAGCGCACCATCGCGACGTTCTACGGCAGCGAGCGGGCGAAGGAGATTCGCTCATCGCTCGACCCGCAATGCTTGTCGGGCTTCCGCAAGAACGAGAAGTTCGAAATCGAACATTCCGATGTGATCCTCACCGTCGACAATGGCGACTTCGTATTCTTCGACTGCGCCTATGAGGAATTGCTGCAGTCGCTGGGACCGATCAACGATACCGAGAGCGTGCCCTGGACCATGTTCAACGACAATGTCTCGATGGGCTATTTCGACGTCTACGACCAGTATCTGCTGAACCTGCTCTATGATCCCCGGGTCAGGCCCGGCATGACCGTGCAAGAGGTCAAGGCGGTGCTACCGGACGTGCTGACCGACGTGCGCGCATGGGTGCGCAAGGTCAACAACCTGCCGTAAGTAGCGGCTCACCGCCATGTGCCGTAAAGCCAGTCGTCCAGTCGTCCAGTCGTCGGCGTTCCCCGTTCGGCCGGCTGATCAATTCTTGCGTCATCGTTGAAGACCCGCGTGGCCACGCGCAATTCATCTTTATTCCAATGACAACGCAAAGTTTAATCTGCGAAACATTGTGACTTCCAAGAGCAAATCCTGTCTAATAGGGCGTATGGGCGCTTCCTTTAAGTTTTCCAAATGAATGATCTACCTCGTATCCAGGCCTTGCGCTGCTTCATCACTGTGGCCCGCGAAGGCACGGTCTCGCGCGCAGCCACCCTGCTGCACCTGACCCAGCCGGCCGTCAGCCTGCAGCTGAAGGGGCTGGAAGAAAGCACCGGCCTACAGCTTTTCAACCGCACGCCTGGCGGCTTTACCCTGACCGAAGCGGGCGCCGCCCTGCTGCCGCTTGCGCACCGGACCATATCGGCGGCGGCCGACTTCAAGACGGCGGCGGATTCCCTGCGCGAATCGCTGCGGGCCACGCTCCGCGTCGGGACCATCCTGGATCCCGAGTCGACCCGGCTGGGCTCGTTCGTGCGCAGCCTCGCCACATCCTCGAAGAAGACCGAGGTGTTCCTCCGCTACGGCATGAGCGAAGACGTGCTGTCCCAGATCGGCAGGGGCGAGCTCGATGTCGGATACTATATCGACGCCACGCCGCCCGAATACCTGACGTCGGAACCGCTGTCCGAACGTACCATCGAGGACGGCAAGTACCGGCTCGCGCCACTGACACGCTACGACTACCGCGTCATCGCCCCCCGCGAATGGAGCGACAAGGTGCTGGGAAAGGATTGGGCCGACCTCATCGATTTGCCCTGGATTACGCCGCCGCACGACTCGGCGCATCGCCGGCTGATCGACGATGTGTTCCGGCCAACCGGATCATTGCCGAAACGCGTCGGCTTTGCCGAACAGGAAGACGCCATGATCGAATTCGTCGAAGCCGGCAACTGCCTCAGCCTCGCCCGCGACCGCGTGATCGATCGCATCACCCGCACTCAGAACTTCGTGGTCGCCGACAAGGTGGCGCTGACCTGCGATCTCAGTTTCGCCTGCCTGACGTCGCGGCGGCACGAGCCGATCATCTCGCAGGCCTTCTCGGCCATGCGGGCGGTATGGGAGTTGGAGCCCGGCAGCGCGGCATCCGCACCAGTCGAGGCGCCACGCTCGCGGAAAAGCGTGCGGCGCTAACGAAAAATCAGATTTTTGTATCGCAGATCGATTTCAGCGCTCGCCATTCCTCCGGCGTCAGCAGCGGCGGCCCGCTGGCTGGCCGGTCTTCCCGACTCATCCGCGCCAGCCGGTCCTCGCTCAGTGGATGGCTGGAGATGATCGAGAGCCCCTTGCCCTCCTTGCCGGTGACCCGTAACAGCAATTCACCGGTCGGCTTCGCCGGCCGGCCCAGCCGGTGCATGATTTCGATCGCAAAGCCGTCGGCATTGGTCTCGGCCTCGCGCGAATGCGACGACGTCACCAGCGTGCGCGAGCCGAAAATCGGCGCGCTGGAGCCGGTGATGTCGCCGAACAATAGCCCGATCAGGAACGACGTGCTGCCGTCGCGGATCAGCCCGCGCATGCTGTCGCGGTGCCTGAGGTGGCCGAGTTCATGCGCCAGCACGCCCGCGATCTCGTCCGCGTTGTCGGCCTTCGCCAGCAAGCCGTTGAACAGATAGGTCCTGCCCCCTGGCAGCGCAAAGGCATTGGGAATCGGGCTCGACAGCACGCCTGATTGCACCGAGGTGTCGAGGCCTGCGGATTCGCGGATGGCGGTGACGAGCTTGACGAAGGCCTTCTGCCCAGCCGGATTGTCGCAAGCCTTTGCATCGAAGATCTTCCTGATCTGGCTGTCGGCGACCTCGCCGAGCCGCCGCTCGAACGCGTCGGGCACCAGCGGCGCGAGGCGGTCGGCGATCAAGGGAAGTCCGAACAATACGACGCAAACGATCGAAACCGCGGCCGCGATCGACCAGCCGACGATGACGGCGACGCCGCGGCGCCCGGGTGTATTCTCATCCAGCCTGGCGCAGCGCGAGACCAACTCGGTGGCAAGCGTGCTGTCGCGCACCTCGAGCCGCGCCAGCGCGGATGCGGTCGGACAGGCAAGGCGCAGCATGCCCGACGGGCTGTCGGCGCGGCGAATGTCGGCGTAGTCCCACGCGGCCAGCGTCTGTTCGTGGCCGGCGATTTCAAGCTGGTCGGTGAAGCGGAGCATGACCGCACGGCGCCTGCTTGACACGCCGTCGAAATAGACCGCCGCGTTGGCCGGCGGCGTTGTCGAGATTTCGGGCGCGTCGGCTTCCATGGTCATCCCGCCCTAGAATCCGCCGACATCGAGACCATCGGCAAAGCCTTCACCGAGCGCGTTGGCGAGATCGCCCCGCGCAGCAACGTTGGCGGCCGCCTCGATGCCGATAATATTGACCGAGCCCAGTACGATCACCCAGAGATCGCGCGTCAGATAGATCCGCATCACCACGTTCATCGCCAGCGCCATCACCAGATAGCCGAGGCCTAGCAGCACGAGCAGCGGAATACTTCGCATCAATTCCGGCGTCTTGAAGAATTCCGTCACCCCCTCGCCGCTCATGCTGCCGACCAGGACCGCGCACAGCGCCAGATAGATGCCGAAGACCAGCCCAAGCAGGGCCATCCAGCCGATGACTTTCCAGTACAGGCCGATCAACGCGCTCTTCGGCAGTGACGATTCGAGGCGCACATCGCCGAACCGGATACCGGACAGCCACCAGCGCCATTCGATCGCCTTGTAACCGGCATATACGAACGGAGAGATCGGGATGATATAAATGGCGATCGGCGTCAGCAGCCACAGCCACCAGCCGCGCTTGAAGAATTCCCAACCGCGCCCCTCGAAGCGGCCCTGCAGGTCGCCGAAATGGGAGTGACGCATCTTGTAGCGTTCAAGTGCCGCCGCGCGCCACGGCAGGATGAGTCCTAGCGTGAGGATCATCAGCAAGCCCCACAGCGAGGCCTGCAGGGCATATTTCCAGCCCGAGCCGCTCATCCAGAAGCGTACGCCGCGCCATACCGTACGCGACAGGCGGTAGCGCCGCGCGCGGTAGATCGCGAACTGCCCGAACAGATAGAAGAAGACGACCAACGGAATGCTGGCAAACGCCTGATAGCGCTCGGCCTCGAGACCGATCAGAAAATAACCGAGATAGATCGGCACCAGGATCGCAAGCGCCACCAGAAAGCCGATCAGCAACTCCTTGCCGCGGCCGGTATATTCGGCGGCATCGCCATCGACCAGGGTGTTGGACCAGAGATGGCGGCGAATGTCGGTCAGCAGCCAGAACCGGTAGAAGCCGAGGGTGACGAGTTCGAGCGCGGCGCCGCGCTTGGCAAGATCGAAGAATTCGCCGCGGCTGCCGGAAAACGCCACCGGCATCGGCGGCGGTACGGGCACGGGCGGCGGCCCGGGCGGCACCCGCGGGGGCCAACTCATCTGGTTCATCGATCAACTCCGACACGAACGGTGGTGGATCAAATCACGAATATGTCGGCCGTTGTGTGACCTGGGTTCCACAGAACGCATAGAAACGCGCTACAACCCTTGCTTGATATGCGCCCGCCTCCCGCCGCAGAGGTTACGCCGTCTTTTCGAACAGCTCGCGGCCGATCAGCATGCGGCGGATTTCGCTGGTGCCGGCGCCGATTTCATAGA
>CADEDX010000167.1 GCA_902826195.1 uncultured Bradyrhizobium sp.
TGACAGCGCCGTCGCTCCTCGGCGGCGGGCAGAGTGGTTGTTTTCTTTTGCGCAAACGACATCTTCGCCACCAGACAGCCGGTCCTCGGCGTCAGGAAGACCCTAAGGCTGACAGGGTTAACGATGTCTTATCGGCGCCTGCATGAGCTGCACGTGTTGTCCCCGGTTGGCCCGCCACCGTTTGGCTGAATCCTAAGGGGTGGGAGCGCGAGATTACCGCACCCTCTTTCAACCTCATGCCAGAAGCTGCTTCTCGATCTCGTAGACCGGCATCTTGACCAGGTCCTTGGCGATCTCGCCGTGAAGGGCCTTTCGAACCGCGGCCGAATAATCCGATCTGATCATGCCGAGCGCGCGAGGCGAGGCGACCATCGTCACGGCCGAGGTTTCGCCGCTGGTGACGGCAAGATCCAGCCGCTCTGCGAGGGTCTTGAGAAATGCTCGCTCGGACTCGTCGTGCCAGTCGGTCTGCTCGACCGAGCTTCGCGCCCCGCCACTCGACTGGTGCACGCGACCGGGAGCATCGCTTCCCTGCGCATGGGTCGAAGGGTTCGGTTGCTCGTGCACTTCCCTGGTGTGCAAATTCGGAAACACGCAGTCGCCACGGTTTTCGAGGATCAGCGCCTTGCCGCCATCACAGACGACGATCCAGTCGCCCGTGCCGATCCTGATCTTTTCCATTTGAACTACTCCCGGATAGTTGATGTCGCGCGAAGTCAGAGAGGCGCCTCGAAATCCTCGAATGACTTGCCGAACTGCGACAAGGCCTCTTCCAGATAATCGGCGAGCATCGGCGTCTCGATCAGATAACGCGCCGTGCGGTTGTTGTGGGCGCGTGAAGCCTCCTGGCGCAGGTCTTTCCAGCTGTCGAGATCGCCGTCGCCGCGGCCGAGCCACGTCAGCGCGACCAGATCGATCTGTTCGTCGACATTCAGTTCTCGGATGAAGCCGGCGAGCTCCGAACGGTCGGTGATCCTGCTGCGGTCCTCAGAGCCGTGGACGGCATCGTCGTCGGCAGACGTGGAATTGGCATCCAATTCGGTCGCCGTGCCGTCGGACTGCCGCGACTTTGTGACGATGAAAAACACTTTTTCCGGTGAGATCGACAGGTTGGGCGCTTTTCGCATCGGGAGATCCTCGCATCCACCCTCTTGGGTAAAGACGGCGCGGCCGCCGTACTTTGCGCAAGATCAAAGTGGCTTGCGAAAGGCCGGCCGCAGCTCTGGCGGGGAGCCTGCACCGGCGCGGTCGCGCGCAGCTTGATCCAGCGCAAACCAGCGCCGGCGATCCCGGTCGATGGTGCGGTTCCAGGAGGAATGCGCATGGCAATCGTAGAACAGACATCTGCAGGCGGCACGGTCGCTGGCGACAGTCGCCGGAGCTGGGTCCGGGCCAACTGGGGACTGCTGCTCGCCGTCGGCGTGCTGGCTGTCATTCTGCTGCTGCCGACGCCGGCGGATCTGCCGGTCGCGGGGCATCGCATGCTCGCCATTCTCGGCTTCGCCGTCATCATCTGGATGACAGAGGCGATCGATTACGCGGTTTCGGCGATCTTGATCGCCGCGCTGATGGCGTTCCTGCTCGGGCTGGCACCGAGCGTCGCCAATCCCAAGGTGCTGATGGGCACCAGCGCCGCGCTTGGTCTCGCCTTCAGTGGCTTTGCCAACACCGCGCTGGTGCTGGTGGCGGCGGCGCTGTTCCTGGCGGCGGCCATGACGGCAACCGGCCTCGACAAGCGCATCGCGCTGACCATCCTGTCGCGGGCTGGCACCGAAACCCGAAACGTCGTCATCGGCACCATCCTGGTTGGCTTCGTGATCGCGCTGATGGTGCCCTCGACCACCGCGCGGGTGGCCTGCCTGGTGCCGATCACGCTCGGCATCATCTCTGCCTTCGGCGTCAACCGGCGCGGCGCCTTTGCCGGCATGCTGATGATCACGACGGTGCAGACCGCAAGCATTTGGAATGTCGGCATCAAGACCGCGGCGGCGCAGAACATGGTGGCGATCGGCTTCATCGAGAAGGCATTCGGCCGGACCGTCACCTGGCTGGAATGGCTAATCGCCGCCGGGCCGTTCGCGGCGCTGATGTGTGTCGCCCTGTATTTCGTGATGACACGGATGATGCCGGCGGAAGTGGCGCATGTACCCGGCGGCCGGGAAGGGATCCGCAAATCGCTGTCCGAGCTCGGGCCGATGAAGCCGTCGGAGATCAAGCTGCTGCTGCTGTCGATCACGCTGATCGGGTTCTGGGCGACCGAAAGCGTGCTGCACAAATTCGATACCAGCACGACGACCATCACCGCGGTGGCGCTGATGTTCCTGCCGGGGTTGGGTATCATGACCTGGAAAGAGGCGCAGCCCAAAATCCCGTGGGGCACCGTCGTCCTGTTCGGGGTCGGCATCAGCCTCGGCACCGCGCTGCTGCAGACCACGGCGGCGACGTGGCTCGCCAACATCGTCGTCGATGCATTCGGCCTGCGGAACGCGACCACGCTTTTCATCCTCGGGGTGATGAGCCTGTTCCTGGTCGTGATCCATCTCGGCTTCGCCAGCGCCACGGCGCTGGCATCGGCGATGATTCCGATCGTCATTGCCGTGCTGAAGAGCGTGGCGACGCCGGGCATCAACGCCATCGGCATGACCATACTGCTGCAGTTCGTGGTGAGCTTCGGCTTCATCCTGGTGGTAAACGCGCCGCAGAACATGGTCGCCTATGGCACCGACACGTTCAGCGCGCGTGATTTCGTCCGCACTGGCCTGGTGCTGACGGTAATCGCGCTGGCGCTGGTGATGCTGCTGGCCGCGACCTATTGGCGCTGGCTGGGCTACGTGTAGGCGCGACGGCGTTCTCGCTGCCTGAATTCGCTGTCCGCTGCAGTCGGTCCTGGTCAAGCTTGGCAAACCGATTGTCTTTTGCCGCGTTGTTTCGGTACCATCCGCTGCTGCCGCGCCCGCGGGGCCGGCCAAGAATGCCTGCGGACGGAGGTTTCGAAATGCCGGGAGTGAAGCGGGAACGCGACGGCAGTGTCGGTGTGCTGACACTGGACGAGCCGGAGACCCTGAACGCCATGACGCCCGATCTGCTGGGCGACCTCGCGGCTGCCATCGGCGAAATCAATGCTGATCCGCAGGTGAGGGCACTGGTGCTGACCGGCGCCGGCCACGGCTTCTGCTCAGGCCAGAACCTCAAGGCCGCCCAAATCCTCGGCGATGACATCGCCGCCGGCGTGATGAAGTATTACTGGCCGGCGTTCAAGGCGATGCGCGAGTGCCGCGTGCCGGTCGTGGTGGCGGTCAACGGCGTCGCGGCCGGCGGTGGGTTCAGCCTCGCGATGGCAGGTGACATGATCGTTGCCGCGCGCTCGGCGCGCTTCATCCAGGTGTTCAGCCGCATCGCGCTGGTTCCCGACCTCGGTTCGACCTGGATGCTGCCGCGCCTCGTCGGCCGGCAGCGCGCGCTTGAACTGATGATGACCAACGAGCCGCTCACGGCCGAGCAGGCGAAAGAGTGGGGACTGGTTCGGGAAGTCTTGGACGATACGTTGCTTCGCGACGGCGCGATCGCGCTGGCGCGCAAACTCGCGGCCGGCCCCACGCGCGCGCTGGTGGCGACGCGCCGCTTGATCGATGACAGCGAACACGCGAGCTACGAGGATCAGTTCCGCCGCGAGATCGAAACGCAGGCTGATATTCGTCTCAGCGCCGACGCGGTGGAGGGGCGCACCGCTTTCCTCGAAAAGCGTGCGGCGGTGTTCACCGGACGCTGAGAAAGGGTCGCAGCATGAAGATCGACAATGTCGCAGACCTTGTTGCGGAGACGCTGGCCCAGGCTGGCGTCAAACGCATCTTCGGCGTGGTCGGCGACAGCCTGAACGGACTCACCGACGCGTTGCGCAAGAGAAAGGCGATCGACTGGATTCACGTCCGGCATGAGGAGGTCGCAGCCTTTGCGGCCGCGGGCGAAGCGCAGATCACAGGCGAGCTTGCGGTGTGCGCGGGCTCGTGCGGGCCGGGCAACCTGCATCTCATCAACGGCCTGTTCGATGCGCACCGCAGCCGTACGCCGGTGCTGGCGATTGCCGCCCAGATTCCGTCCGCCGAAATCGGCGGCGGCTATTTTCAGGAGACGCACCCGCAGGAGCTGTTCCGTGAATGCAGCCACTATTGCGAGTTGGTTTGCGATCCGGCGCAATTGCCTTACGTCCTCGAAAACGCCATTCGCGCGGCGGTCGGGCGGCGCGGCGTCGCCGTCATCGTCATCCCCGGCGACGTCGCGTTGCGACCGGCGCCCAAGCGCGGCATCTCGCCGAATGCGGGGTTGTTGCCGGCGCAGCCTATCGTCCAGCCAGGCGAACGCGAACTTGAGGCGCTGGCCAGGCTGCTCAACGACGCTTCGCGCGTGACCCTGTTCTGCGGCCGCGGCTGCGCCGGCGCCCATGACGGCCTGATGCGGCTGGCCGAGGCGCTCAAGAGTCCGATCGTACATGCGCTCGGTGGCAAGGAGCATGTCGAGTTCGACAACCCCTATGACGTCGGCATGACCGGCTTCATTGGCTTCTCGTCTGGCTATGCCGCGATGCATGCCTGCGACGTTCTGCTGATGCTCGGGACTGATTTTCCCTACAAGCAATTCCTGCCGACCGACGCCAAGATCGCGCAGGTCGACATCCGCCCCGAAAACCTCGGCCGCCGCTGCAAGCTCGACCTCGGCCTTGTCGGCGATGTCGGCGCCACGATCGGCGCGCTGTTGCCGAAGCTCAAAGTCAAAACAGATCGCAAGCATCTCGATGACAGCTTGGCTCATTACAGGAAAGCCCGCGCCGGGTTGGACGACCTCGCCAAGGGAACGCCCGGGCAAAAGCCGATCCACCCGCAATATCTGGCGCGCCTCCTGAGCGAGCAGGCGTCCGAGGACGCGGTTTTTACAGCCGATGTCGGCACGCCGACGATCTGGGCGGCGCGCTATCTCGCCATGAACGGCCGCCGGCGCCTGATCGGTTCCTGGGTGCACGGTTCGATGGCCAACGCGATGGCGCACGCGATCGGCGCGCAAGCTTCTCAGAAAGGGCGGCAGGTCGTCTCGATGTCGGGCGATGGCGGTTTTGCCATGCTGATGGGCGACCTGATCACGCTGACGCAGATGAAGCTGCCGGTGAAGGTCGTGATCTTCAACAACGGCGTGCTCGGCTTCGTGGCGATGGAGATGAAGGCTTCCGGCTTCATCGAAACCGGCGTCGATCTAAAAAATCCCGATTTTGCCGCGATGGCGCGGGCCATGGGCATTCATGCGGTGCGAGTGGAGGATCCGGGCGAACTGCCGGACGCGATCCGCGACGTACTGGCCCATGACGGCCCTGCTGTCCTCGATGTCGTGACCGCGACGCAGGAATTGTCGATGCCGCCGACGATCACGGCAGAGCAAATCAAGGGCTTCAGCCTATGGGTGCTTCGCGCCGTGATGAGCGGCCGTGGCGACGAGGTGATCGACGTGGCGAAGACCAATCTGCTGTCGCGGTAGCACAGGCGGATTGCGCGGCGGCTTACCGCAGGCCTTCATACACCATGAAGCCCCGCGCGATGGCGAGCTTGCGCAGGGCGCGCGGCACGAGCTTTTGCGGCCGGTGCAGGTAGCGCCACGACGTCAGCGCGAAATCGGAGATCGTGCCGAGGTCGTTTTCGAACGGCGCCAGCACGCCGGTCAGGCTGACCGGCGAGTGGGCGCGATTGTTGAACGGCAGCAGCAATAGCTCCAGATGCGCAGTGCTCCCGTCATCCGACGTTGCGGTAATGCCGGCGATCGCGGGCAGCATTTCCTCGGCGACGTAGTTGATGACGTCCTCGATCTCGCGGCGGCTGTCCGGGGTGAACAGCGCGGAAAAGCCCGTATCCTTGAGGTCGCGGCCGAGCAGGGCGCAAACACGGGTTCCGGCGACGCGGAACGGATATCCCGCGTCGTTGTCGTAGGACAGCACGAAGATGTCGCCGAGCAGCTCGCGCACCGCGCCGGGTTCGATCTCGCTGCGGTCCGGCGCCCGCGCATCGCCGCGCTTCGCGTCCCAATAGGCGAAGAACTGGCGGCTCGATGGGTGTTTCATGAACTGGATCCTCGCCCCCGGGTTGCATCGCGAGACAGTTCTGTCCCGCTTTTGCGCAACACGCTTCCCCGGCGTGTTGTGCAGCAGGGGCTGTGCAGCGTCCATGCCGGGAGCGCGTTTTGGACGCGCGGGCGGCGGTTTTGCGTTGTTAACGTTAAATTAACTACGTCGTTGTCGAGCGCGGGGCGCTGTGCGTAGTGTGGAACGCATCGGACGGCGCCGGCTTATCGGGATTTTCCGGCGCAGTTGGTACACAGGTGGCTCAAACAGTTTGGTCATCGCGCGGGAGGGGTGGGGATGTGATCCCGGCTCCAGGGGCGTGAAAAGACCAGCAATACAAGGGAGGATGTTCTCAGCATCCTCCCTTTTTCTTTTGGAACGTGCAGATCTCTTGTCCCGGACGCGGCGCGCCGCCGCTTGGCGGTGCGACACCGACAGCGCCGATTGTGCACTTGCACAGGGCGGGGAAAGCCGCCTATCTGGACTGATACGCTTCGAAGCCGACTTGCAAGGTCCTGCCTTTGGAATCGCAGTCCTATTCATCTCCGGTCGAGCCGCCGGACGCCCCGCACGAGCCGATCCTGACGCTCCCGGGCGCGCTGACGGCTTATGTCCTGCTGATCGCGGTGATTCACCTGCGGGTATTGCTGCCGGTGGAAGTGGAGAACTGGACCATCGACGTGTTCGGCTTCATCCCCAAGCGCTACGATTCCACGCTGCTCAACATCACCTTTCCCGGCGGGGCCGGCGCCAAGGTCTGGACCTTCGTCACCTATTCCCTGCTGCATGCCAATCTCAGCCATATCGGTTTCAATATTCTGTGGCTGCTGCCGTTCGGCAGCGCGCTGGCGCGCCGGTTCGGTCCCGCCAGATTCTTCGCATTCATGGCGGTGACGGCGGCGGCGGGCGCGCTGGCGCACCTTGTCAGCCATGAACACGCCATCGCGCCGATGATCGGCGCCTCGGCCTCGGTATCCGGCGCCATGGCCGCTGCGATTCGGTTTGCCTTCGTGCGGGGAAGCTTTCTGTCGTTCAATCGCGGCGATGCGGATGCAGCGGCAAAGGTTCCGGCGCTTTCGCTGCTCCGGGCGCTACGCAACACGCGCGTGCTCGGATTTCTTGCGGTGTGGTTCGGCGTCAACATCATCTTCGGCCTCGGCTCGATTTCGATCGGCAGCGACGGCGCCAGCGTGGCGTGGCAGGCGCATATCGGCGGATTTCTCGCAGGCATGATGCTGTTTTCGCTGTTCGATCCGGTGCCGCGTGCAACGCGGCATGCGGTGGACGTTTCGTCGCCGGACCAATCCGGCCACGCTTGATCGCCGCTTGCGGCGCAGGACGAATTCATTCATCATCCACGCAGGTTGCAACGCAAGCCGAATGCCGCTGCCAACAAGGACAGCCGCGCTGGTCAACCGCGCTGGTCAACCGCGCCGCAAAACAAAACAGGCGCGGAACTGTTGATTGAAGACTCGCGAACAATGTCGGGCTCTCGGGAGCACGAACGGATTCAGGGAGGCGACAATGACGGTACGTACAATTCTCGACACCAAAGGCCACCAGATCCAGAGTGTCGAGCCGGATGCCAAGCTCTCAGCGGCGATCAAGATACTCGGCGAACGCAAGATAGGCGCCGTATTGGTGATGAACCAGGGAAGGCTCGAAGGCATCTTGTCGGAGCGCGATATCGTCCGTGTGCTGGGTGAACGCGGCGCCAGGGTGCTCGAAGAGCCGGTCGGCGCCGTGATGACGCGCAAGGTCGTGAGTTGCCGCCAGGCCGACACCGTCGCGGGCATCATGGAAATGATGACGATCGGCAAATTCCGTCATTTGCCCGTGGTCGAGGAGGGCAAGGTGGTCGGCCTGATCTCGATCGGCGACATCGTCAAGAGCCGCGTCCAGGAATTCGAGGCCGAGCAGGAAGCGCTGCGCGACTACATCAAGACGGCCTGATGCGTCCCTCAAATGAGGACCGATCTCTTCATTTCCGGCATTGCATTGCTGTCGGCTCTGGCTGTTATTCCGGCGAGCCAGGCAGCGTCTGACTGCATGTGCCAAGGATGTGGCTGCAAAGGTGGGCCGGGTTGGCGCGACAGGAACAATCAGTGCGTTTCGCCTGAGCAATTGAGGAAGGTCTGCGGAGAGCCGCCGTCCACCAATTGCGCCTTCGAGGGCGCTAAACAGGTTTGTCCGACAGAAAGCCGATCGCGCGGCCGACGGTAGCTCCGTTCCGCTATTCCTTCTCGGCCTTTTCCACCGCAGACTCGGCGTTGCCCGCCCGCGGCGGCGCCAGAATGTGGATCGCCTCCTGGATCGACTCGATGGCGCGTTCGGCCGCCTTGGCGCCGTGGGCGATCAGTTCGTCGGCGCGGTGAAAGTCGAACCAGCCGATCTTGCCGACGCGGGGCGAGATCAGCAGGTCCGGCGGATCGCCCGCCAGGCGCGCGCGCGTGATGCGGTCCTGCATGATGTTGAAGGCGTCGACCATGACCGAGGAGATGCCGGGCCGTCCGCCGCCGCCGAAAAACTCGCGCTTCATGGTGCGCTCGGCGGAAAAGAATTTTCCGATGCCGCGCTTGCGTGGCTCGGCTTCGGACGGCGTCTCCGGCATCACCGATACCGAAACGCCGGATGTCGGGCCGTGGGAATAGATCGTCGTGGAGTGCGTGAAGACGTCGCTGGAAAGATTGGCGGCGATCACGATCTCCGCGCCGAGCGCGCGCGCCGCCGATACCGGCACCGGATTGACCAGGGCGCCGTCGACCAGCCAGCGGTCGCCGACCAGCACGGGTGAGAATATCCCTGGCAGCGCATAGGAGGCGCGCATCGCATCCACCATCGGGCCATGGGTCAACCAGATCTCGTGCCCGGTGCGGACCTCGGTCGCCACGGTGGCGAACTTCATGGCGAGATCCTCGATCAGGTTGTGACCCATCGAAGCCTCGATCTCGGCCGCGAGTTTGGCGCCGCCGATCAGGCCGGAGCCGTTCAGGCGGATATCGAGATAGGAGAAGACCGTTCGCGGCTGCAGGCTGCGCGCCCATTTCTCCAGCGTATCGAGATGTCCGGCGGCGTAGGCGCCGCCGACCACGGCGCCGATCGACGTCCCGACCACGACATTGGGAATAATGCCGTGGGCGACCAGTGTCCGGATGATGCCGATATGGGCAAAGCCGCGGGCGGCGCCGCCGCCCAACGCCAGTCCAATCACCGGCCGACGGATACTGCCGAGACCTATCTCGGCCTCGTCTTTGGTCTTATCAAGAGCCTTTTCCGAGCTATCGGGGCTCTTTTTGCCGCGGCCTTTCCAGCTATCCAACAAGCAAACTCTCCTGCGGCCTCAACATTATTCGCCGCGGCGCGGTCGCGCCAGAACCGATCATGATGACCCACCTGCATGGTTTATGCCCGGCGCAAGCCACCTGGGCCGCGAATGTGACTGGAGCGCGACCGCATCCCTGACATTGCCGGTTCCGCCATCGCCGTCGACTCACGGAAGGCTTGAATTTGCCGCGTTTTCGGTGAAAAGCATGGCCATGGTTTCGGGCGGTAGCGGTATCGTGGGATTCGGGCGGGGCCGATGGCCTTTTCCGGCGTTCTCGCTTGCCTTGGTTTTCACCTTGGCATTCCTGGTGCCGGCGTCGGCCCAGATGTTCCAGGAACGCCCGCCGCCGGTGCCGCCGGCCGCTGTCCCTGACGCGCAGTCCTCGCCGGCGCTCAACCTGGCGCCGCCATCGGGCACGGGAACGATCCCGACGGTTCCGCCGCCGTTGAACCAGCCGACCATCGTGCCGCCGAGCATCGCCACGATTCCGCCGGCCGCGCCGCCGGCGGCCCCCGTGCCAACGCAGGGGGTGCTGTCGCTGGCGGCGCGCTACGGCAAGGATCTGCCTGTCATCAACGGCGGACTGGTGTGGCGCGTGTTCGCCGACAAGCCGGATGATACCGGCACCTTCAAGCTGATCCGCGAGGAGCGCGGCGCGACCCCGAACATCGTGCTGCCGCCCGGCAACTACGTCGTCCATGTCGCGCTCGGTCTCGTCAGCGCGGTGCGGGCAGTGAGCCTGAAAGCGGAGACCGACCGTCTCGCCTTCGTGCTTCCGGCCGGCGGGTTGCGCATCGAGGGCCGGGTCGGCTCGAGCAAGATTCCGCCGAACCAGATTTCGTTCGCGCTCTACAAGGGCAGCCAGTTCGAAGGCGTCGCCGGCGCCGAACGCCAGTCGCTGGTGCCCAACGTGGCCGCCGGCGACGTCGCGCTGCTGCCCGAGGGGACCTACTACATCATTTCCAACTACGGCGACGCCAACTCGGTGGTGCGCTCGGATATCCGCGTCCAGGCCGGCAAGCTGACCGATGTGACGGTCAGCCACCGCGCGGCGGTCATTACGCTGAAACTCGTCAGCGACAGGGGCGGTGAGGCGCTCGCCAATACCGCCTGGTCAGTGATCACGCCGGGAGGCGACGTCATCAAGGAATCGATCGGCGCGTTCCCTCGCGTCGTGCTGTCCGAAGGCGAATACCGCGCCATCGCCAAGAACGAGGGCAAGGTGTTCGAGCGCCCCTTCAACGTTGTCAACGGCGTCGACGGCGAGGTCGAGGTCATCGCGCGCTAGCCGCGGGGCCGGTGGTGCTACCGCCAAGGCTGCCCGGAACCAAGGCTGCCCGGACAAAAACTCGCAAAACAACCCCATGTAAAGTAGGATTTGCCCCGTTCCCGGAGCCGTGCCGCGTGCGTTCGGGACTGTGCGTTTACCTCAGAACCGCGTCACGATATCGGACAGGGCGGGGCGCGGACGATCCTCGGCGGGCTTGGCCGGGGTGCCGATATGGATGAAGCCGGCGAGCTTTTCATCCGCCTTCAATCCAAATCCATCCAGAACGTCGCGGTCGAAGGCGAACCAGCCGGTCAGCCAGTTGGCGCCATAGCCGAGCGCGGTGGCGGCGGTGACGATGTTCATCGCGCTGGCGCCGGCCGACAGTTCCTGCTCCCAGGCCGGCACTTTTGGATGAGGCTTGGTGAAACTGACCACCGCGATCACCAGCGGCGCATCTATCAGCCGCCGCTTCTCCGCGTCGATATCGGCGGCCGGCGCCGACGGATTCTTCTTCGAGAACACCTGCGCAATGACGTCGCCGGCCCGGGCGCGAGCGTCGCCCTCGAACACGATGAAGCGCCACGGCGTCAGCTTGCCGTGGTCCGGCACCCGAGCGCCGATGGTCAGGATGGTGTCGATCTCGGAAGGCGAAGGGCCGGGGCCGCTCATCTCGCGGGGCTTTACGGATCGGCGGATTTTCAGGAGTTCAATGGCTTCGGGCACTAGAGTTTCTTTCGTCGACAGGGGCGGGGATTGCCTATCACGAAGATGGGTGGCGACGAAGCCGGAGATCCCCTTTTAGACCGATTGTGAGGCGGTCAGGGCAGCCGACGCGCGCAGCGCCCTCAAACCGGAAAAAATCTTCCGGCTGACGAAAATACCTCGACGGCCGCGCTGTATTCAATATCGCGGGCAACAAATATCGGGTTGTTGCATGGAACAATTATCCCTATCGGGTCGTGTACATCAGGTTTGTCGGCACCCATCGACAATATGACGCAATCGACGCGCAAAGCATTTGAGGGTTCAGTCATGGATATCGCACCGATCAAATCTCACCGCGACTATCGCCGCGTACTCAAGGAGATCGAGGGGCTGATGAATGCACGGCGTAATTCACCTGAGTGCGATCGGCTCGATATATTGGTTACGTTGGTCGAGGCTTGGGAACGTAAGCATTACAGGCTGGATCTGCCTGT
>CADEDX010000168.1 GCA_902826195.1 uncultured Bradyrhizobium sp.
GCCGAAACCGTGATTCCCGATGGCGGCACGGCGTCGATGGCGGGCAACGAGATGCGCGTCGCCGAACCGGAATTCGCCTTTCGCATGCGGATCGATCTGCCGCCGCGTGACACGCCCTATGCCGTGCAGCAGGTCCTCGACGCCGTGGACACGCTACATCCAGCGATCGAGATTCCGGATTCGCGCTTTGCCGATTTCGTCAGCGCCGGCGCCGCCCAGATTATCGCCGACAACGCCTGTGCGCATCTGTTTGTGCTGGGACCGCCGACGACCGCGGAGTGGCGCTCGATGGACCTTGTCGAGGAGCGGCCGGTCACCACGATGCGCGGGCAGCAATTTGTCGGTCACGGCAAGAATGTGCTGGGCGATCCGCGCGTCGCACTGACCTGGCTTGCCAACGAATTGCGTCAGCTTGGCTTGACGTTGAAAGCGGGGCAGATCGTCACGACCGGCACCTGTCATCCGCCGCTGCCGATTCAATCCGGCGATCTCTGCGCGGTGGATTTTGGCATGCTTGGAAACGTGTCGGTGGGGTTCAGGTAAACTGTCTCCACGTCATTGCGAGCGCAGCGAAGCAATCCAGCTCTCCGCCCCTGGATAGATGGATTGCTTCGCTGCGCTCGCCATGACAGAATTAGCGGTGCCCGAAAATCGCCGAGCCCACGCGCACATGCGTGGCGCCGAACTGAATCGCGACCGCGAAATCGGCGCTCATACCCATCGACAGATGTTTCAATCCGTTGCGCGCGGCGATCTTGGCCGTCAACGCAAAATGCGGCGCCGGCGCCTCGTCGACCGGCGGGATGCACATCAAGCCCGATATCACGAGACCATATTTATCGCGGCAGCTCGCGATAAAGGCGTCGGCGTCGCCGGGCGCGATGCCGGCCTTCTGCGGCTCCTCGCCGGTGTTTATCTGGACGAACAATTCCGGCCGTTTGTTCTGCGCCTTGATTGCCTTGGCCAGCGCTTCGCAAATGCTGGGACGATCGACCGAGTGGATCGCGTCGAACAGCGCCACGGCCTCCTTGGCCTTGTTGGATTGCAGCGGGCCGATCAGGTGCAGCGCGATGCCGGGACAGGCGGATATCAGCGCCGGCCATTTCCCCTTGGCTTCCTGCACGCGGTTCTCGCCGAACACGCGCTGGCCGGCATCGATGATGGGCGAAATGGCTGCGGCGTCGAATGTTTTCGACACCGCGATCAATGTTACCGACGCGCGCTCGCGGCGCGCTTCCTTGCAGGCGCGCGCGATCTCCTGCTCCACCTGAGCAAGGCCGGTTGGTAAAGGCTTGGTTAGCGGCGTCATCTCTTTCGCGTCATGTCCTGATTTCGTCCGGGCATTTACGGAATTTTCTCGAATTTTACCAAGTTCGGGAAAGGGTTTTTGAACCCTTCACTCTACCTTGCGGTATTGGGGGGCAGGATGGCTGGCGTAACCTTCAACCGCAACCGGGTCAAACTCAAGAAGCTTCTGGGCATCCGGGCGCGGCTTGCGATGCTGGCCGTGTTGCTGGTGGCGCCCTTGATGTTCGAACGCGTCCGTTCGCTCGAAGATATCAGAGCCAGGCAGATCGCCACCGCTTCGGAAGAATACGCCAACATCACCCACCACAGCGCCGAGACCCAGCGCGAGGTCATCTCCTCCGTCGAGACCATGCTGAAATCCGCCGCCTATATCCGCGCGGCCAGCGGAATCGGGCGAAGTTGCGAGATCCTGCGCGCCAGCCTGCCCGCCAGCCTGCCCTGGATCCGCAGCATCATGCTGGTGAGCAAGGAAGGCGTGGTGCAGTGTTCCACGCTGAACATCCAGGTCGGCATGAACATCAGCGATCGCGACTATTTCAGGAAGGCGCGGGAAACCCGCGATTTCGTCTTCAGCGACTATTTGTTCGGCAAGACCAACAACCGGCCGATCATGATGGCGGCCTATCCGGTCGCCGCGATCAATCCGGAGGAAGACTCGGTTGTGGTCGCCGGCATCAATCTCGACTGGCTGTCGACGATCATGGCCAACTTCAGCGGAAAGCCGGGCATTTCAGCGCTGCTGATCGACAGCACCGGCGTCGTGCTGGCGGCGCCTCCGGATCAGGCCGGCATGATCGGGCAGTCGCTCGGCAACATGCCGTTGCTGTCGGCTATCACCTATAAGGCGCTGAGCTCGAACTCCGACAGCGGCTCGATCTCCTTTATCGTGACCGACGGCACCAAGCGCGCCATCAGCTTCGCCCGCATTCCCGGAACGCAATCGCGACTGGTCGTCAGCGTCGACGAGGCCGAGGTCACGGCCGCGATCAACCGCGACATCCGCACCGCCTATCTCCAGCTGGGGTTCGTCTGCCTGTTCGTGCTGTTCGGCGCGCTGATCGGGGCAGAAAAACTGATCATCAAGCCGATCGAACTCATGACCGGCATGGCCAAACGGTTCGGCGAAGGCGATTCGTCGGCCCGCGTTGCGCGCAGCCGTCTGCCGGCGGAGTTCATGCCGCTGGCGCGCGCCTTCAACGCGATGGCGGCCCAACTCAGCCAGCGCGAGCGCGAGCTGGTCGCCACCAACGACCGGCTCACCGTGATGGCCTCGATCGACATGCTGTCGGGCCTCGCCAACCGCCGCGGCTTCCAGAGCCGGCTCGATTTCGAGTGGATGAAGGCGCAGCAATATCAGTGCGAGCTGTCGCTGTTGATGATCGATGTCGATCACTTCAAGCTCTACAACGACACCTATGGCCACCCCGAGGGCGACGCCTGCCTGACCCGGATCGGCGAAGCTCTGTCCGGCATCGCCGCCGACACGCTGGGCTTTGCCGGCCGTTATGGCGGCGAAGAATTCTGCCTGTTGCTCCCGAACACCACCCCGCAGCGGGCGCTGGAGATCGGCGAGATGGTGCGCGCCAGCGTCCAGGGCCTCGCTGTGCCGCACGCCACCTCCAGCCACCAGACCGTCACCGTCAGCGTCGGCGTCGCCGCCGCGCTTCCGAGCAGCGCGCAAACCCCCGGCGAGCTGATCGAGGCGGCGGATGCTGCGCTCTATGCCGCAAAACACCGCGGGCGGAATGCCGTGGTCGAGCACGGATTTGGCAGGCTGGCGGATGAGCCCGGGTTAGCGATGGCAGGGTGAAGCAGCCGCGCCGCGCCCGCGGTCAAATCACTCGGCCCCCCTCCCCAACCCGTTGACCCCGCAGCCGCTTTTGTGGCCTAGTCCGCCGTCCTCTGCAGGGGACCCGAATCCACAAAAAGCCCAGCGATTCCATGACCTCCGAACGTTACAACGCCCGTGATTCCGAGCCGCGCTGGCAACGCCAGTGGGACGAAAAGGCGATCTTCGCCTCGAAAAACGACGATCCGCGGCCGAAATACTACGTGCTCGAGATGTTCCCCTACCCGTCCGGGCGCATCCATATCGGGCACGTCCGCAACTATACCCTGGGCGACGTGCTGGCCCGCTTCATGCGCGCCAAGGGATTCAACGTGCTGCACCCGATGGGATGGGACGCCTTCGGGCTGCCGGCCGAGAACGCCGCGATCGAGCGCAAGGTCGCGCCGAAGGCCTGGACCTACGACAACATCGCCGCGATGAAGAAGCAGCTGCGATCGATCGGCCTGTCGCTGGACTGGGCGCGCGAATTCGCGACCTGCGATCCCAGCTACTACAAGCATCAGCAGAAGATGTTTTTGGACATGCTTCGCGCGGGGCTGGCCGAACGCGAGAAGCGCAAGCTCAACTGGGACCCGGTCGACCAGACCGTGCTGGCCAACGAGCAGGTGATCGACGGCCGTGGCTGGCGCTCCGGCGCCGTCGTCGAACAACGCGAGATGAGCCAGTGGGTCTTCAAGATCACAAAGTATTCGCAGGAACTGCTGGACGCGCTCGACGGCCTGGACCGCTGGCCGGACAAGGTCCGGCTGATGCAGCGCAACTGGATCGGCCGCTCCGAAGGCCTGCTGCTGCGCTTCGCGCTCGATCCGGCCACCACGCCGGCAGGCGAAACCGAGCTGAAGATTTTCACGACGCGTCCCGACACGCTGTTCGGCGCCAAATTCATGGCGATCGCGGCGGATCATCCGCTGGCGCAGGCGGCAGCTGCGAAGAACCCCAAGCTTGCGGCGTTCATCGCCGACATCAAGAAGATCGGCACCGCGCAGGAAATCATCGACACCGCCGAGAAGCAGGGTTTTGATACCGGCATCAAGGCTGTGCATCCGTTCGACCCGTCGTGGAAGCTGCCGGTCTACGTCGCGAACTTCGTGCTGATGGAATACGGCACGGGCGCGATCTTCGGCTGCCCGGCGCACGACCAGCGCGACCTCGACTTCGTCAACAAGTACCAGCTCGGCAATATCCCGGTGGTCTGCCCCGAGGGTCAGGACTCGAAGACGTTCGTCATCACGGACACCGCCTATGACGGCGACGGCCGCATGATCAATTCCCGCTTCCTCGACGGCATGACCATCGAGCAGGCCAAGGAAGACGTCGCCAAACGGCTGGAGACGGAAATTCGCGGCAACGCGCCGGTCGGCGAACGCCAGGTGAACTTCCGCCTGCGCGACTGGGGCATTTCCCGACAGCGCTATTGGGGCTGTCCGATCCCTGTCATCCACTGCCCGAAATGCGACGTGGTGCCGGTGCCGGACGATCAGCTCCCCGTGGTGCTGCCGGAGGATGCCACCTTCGACAAGCCCGGCAACGCGCTGGACCATCATCCGACCTGGAAGCACGTCAACTGCCCGAAATGCGGCGGCAAGGCGCAACGCGAAACCGACACCATGGACACCTTCGTGGATTCGTCCTGGTATTTTGCGCGCTTCACCGATCCCTGGAACGAAAAGGCGCCGACCACGCTGCCTCTCGTCAACCGGATGCTGCCGATCGACCAGTATATCGGCGGCGTCGAGCACGCGATCCTGCATCTGCTCTACAGCCGCTTCTTCACCCGCGCGATGAAGGCGACCGGCCATATCGGCATGGACGAACCGTTCGCCGGCATGTTCACCCAGGGCATGGTGGTGCACGAGACCTACCAGAAGGCCGACGGCACCTATGTGACGCCGGCCGAGGTGAAAATCGAACTGATCGGCGGCGAACGCCGCGCCAGCATGATCTATGGCGGCGAGCAGGTCTCGATCGGCCCGATCGAGAAGATGTCGAAGTCGAAGAAGAATACCGTCGACCCCGATGACATCATCGCGAGCTATGGCGCCGACGTGGCGCGCTGGTTCATGCTATCGGACTCGCCGCCCGACCGCGACGTGATCTGGAGCGACGAACGGGTGCAGGGTGCCTCGCGCTTCGTGCAGCGGCTGTGGCGGCTGGTCAACGAATCAGCCGAGATCGCCAAGCATGCCCCCGCCGACCGGCCGGCCGCGTTCGGCACGGATGCGCTGGCCTTGCGCAAAGCCGCTCATGGCGCGCTCGACAAGGTGTCGACCGGGATCGAACGGCTGCATTTCAACGTCTGCCTCGCCCATATCCGCGAGTTCGCCAACGCGCTGGCGGAGATCCTGGCGAAAGACGGCAAGCCGTCCGCCGATACCGCCTGGGCGGTTCGGGAAGCCGCATTCATCCTGGTTCAATTGTTCGCGTCGATGATGCCGCATCTGGCCGAGGAGTGCTGGCAGGTGCTGGGGCAGTCCGGGCTAATTTCGGAGGCCAGCTGGCCCCAAATCGAACGCGATTTGCTGGTTGAAGACACGGTCACCCTGGTGGTCCAGGTCAACGGCAAGAAACGGGGTGATGTTACCGTGCCACGGGTCGCCCAAAATGCGGAAATTGAGGCTGCCGTTTTGGCGCTCGATGCGGTAAAACTCGCGCTGGGCGGCAAGGCCGTTCGCAAGGTAATCGTTGTTCCCATGAGGATCGTGAATGTCGTTGGCTAAGACCCGGATCGCCGTTCGGCTCATCGCCGTCGCCGCTCTGGCGGCGCTCACGGCCGGCTGCTTCCAGCCGATGTATGCCGAACGCAATGACGGTAAGCCCGGCCTGCGGGAAAAGCTGATGGGCGTGGAACTCCCGCCCGTCGACAAACCCAACGCGTCCCGCGAAGCGCGAATCCAGGTCGAGATCCGCAACGCGCTGGCGTTCAAGCTCTACGGCAACGCCACCGGCATGCCACCGACCCATAAGCTGGTGCTGCGTTTCAACAGCTCGCGGTCCTCGCTGATGCTCGATCCGAACACCGCGCTGCCGTCGAGCGAAAACTACGGCATCGACGCGCAGTACAATCTGATCGACCTCGCCACCAACAAGTCGGTGATGACCGGCACGACCTTCTCCCGCGTGTCCTACGACATCCCGGGCCAGCTGCAGCGGTTCGCCCGCGCCCGCGCCTTCCGCGACGCCGAGGATCGCGCCGCCAACGAGATCGCGGAAAACATCCAGACCCGGCTGGCGTCGTTCTTCTACGCCGGCACCTGATCGCAGTCATTCCGGAGCATGCGAAGCATGAACCGGGAATGGCGGCCTGGGAAAACTCACCGGGAAAGCCCTGACGTTGGTCGCGCTCCGCGGAAAAGACATCGACGCTTTTCTCGCCCGGCCCGATCCCGGCCGACCTATCATCCTGCTTTACGGGCCGGATGCCGGCTTGGTCCGCGAGCGCGCCGAGGCACTGATCGCCTCCGCCGTCGATGACCCAAACGATCCCTTCTCGCTGGTGCGGCTGGACGGCGACGAGCTGTCGGCCGAACCGTCGCGGCTGGTCGAGGAGGCCATGACGATCCCGATGTTCGGCGGCCGCCGCGCCATCCGCGTCCGTGCCGGCTCGCGCAGTTTCGCCAGCGGCGTCGACACGCTGGCCGATTCGCCGATCAAGGATTGCCGCATCGTCATCGAGGCAGGCGAGCTACGCGCCGAGTCGCCGCTGCGCAAGGCCTGCGAACGCGCCAGGACCGCGGTCGCCATCGCCTGCTATCCCGACACCGAGCGCGACCTCGCCCGGCTGATCGACGAGGAATTGAAGACGTCCAACCTGCGCATCGCCGCCGATGCCCGCGCGGTGCTGATGTCGTTGCTCGGCGGCGACCGCCAGGCCTCGCGCAACGAACTGCGCAAGCTCACCCTCTATGCCCACGGCACGGGCGAGATCGCGCTCGACGACGTCATGACCGTCGTCTCTGACGCGTCCGAACTAAAACTCGACCCGATCGTCGACGGCGCTTTTGCCGGCAAGCCAGACCTGGTCGAAAGCGAGTTTGCCAAGGCGATGGTGGCCGGCACCTATCCCGGCGTCATCATCTCCGCGGCGCAGCGCCAGGCCGCGTGGCTGCACAAATCGGGGCTCGCGGTGGCTGAAGGCACGCCGGTCTCGACCCTGCTCGACAGCGGCTATCCGCGGCTGCACTTCTCGCGCAAGGGCGCCGTCGAAATCGCGCTGCGCAATTTCAGCCCGACACGGCTGGTCGGCATCATCGATCAACTCGGGACCGCCGCGCTCGACATGCGCAAGCAGGCGACGCTGGCGTCCGCGATCGGGCTGCGGACATTGCTCTCGATCGCGGCGAACGCGAAGCGGCGGGGGTGAACTACTCCCTCGCCCCGCTCTTGCGGGGAGAGGGTTGGGGTGAGGGGCTGCCTCAACGAGCGCTGAACGTGGTGAGACCTGTACCCCCTCACCCGGATTGCTTCGCAATCCGACCTCTCCCCAAAAGCGGGGCGAGGTTAAGCAAGATCACTTGCCTTCCAGCCGCCGCATCACCTCGTCGAGCTGTTCGAGGTTGCGATAGCTGATCTGGACCGAGCCGCCGGGGTCGCGGTGGCTGACGGTTACGGCAAGACCGAGCGCATCGCTGACGCGCTTTTCCAACGCGACCGTATCAGGGTCCTTTGTCTTGCCGCCGCCGCCCGCCCTCGCCTTTTGCGGCTTGCGCTCCGGCACGCCCTCTTCATGTGCCAGCGCTTCGGTCTGGCGGACGTTGAGACCTTCCTCGATGATGCGCTTCGCCGCCGCCAGCGAATCGGGCACGCCGATCAGCGCGCGGGCGTGGCCGGCCGACAATTTTCCTTCGGAGATCAGCCCTTGCACTTCCGCCGGCAGCCTGGTCAGCCGCATCATGTTGGCGACGTGGCTACGGCTCTTGCCGACTTCCCGGGCGATATCTTCCTGGCTGCGTTTGAATTCTTCCGCCAGCGCGTGGTAGCCCTGCGCCTCTTCCATCGCATTGAGGTCTTCGCGCTGCACGTTCTCGATGATCATGATCTCGAGTGCGTCGCTATCGCTGACTTCGATGGGGACGATCGGCACCTCGTGCAGGCTGGCAAGCTGCGCGGCGCGCCAGCGCCGTTCGCCGGCGATGATCTCATAGCGATCCTGCGCGCCCTTCACCGGACGGACCACGATCGGCTGGATCACGCCATGCTGCCTGACCGAGGCGGCGAGCTCGCCGAGTTCGGCATCGGAAAACGTCCGGCGCGGATTGCGCGGATTCGGTTTCAGGAATTCGATCGGCACCTTGCGATTGTTGCGCGGCCGCTCGGGTTTTGCAGTCTCACCGCCGACATCGCCGATCAGACTTGCAAGGCCACGGCCCAGTCGCGAACCCGTTTTGTCGGCCATCGCCAACTCCTTAGACATTACGCAGATACTCCAGAACAGAAACGGATTGTTCGTAGTGCGTAGCTCGTAGGCTGGGCAAAGGCGCGCTTGCGCCGTGCCCACCATCCTCCTCGCAAGAACCATTGGTGGGCACGCTGCGCTTTGCCCACCCTACGAGTCCTACGTCAGACTAATGCGTCCTCAGATCGCGCTCGCGCTGGATCACTTCGGTCGCAAGCTTCAGATACGCATCGCTGCCGACGCATTTGAGATCGTAGACCAGCACCGGCTTGCCGTAGGACGGCGCTTCGGAAATGCGCACGTTGCGCGGGATCATGGTGTCGTAGACCTTGCCGCCCATGAACTGCCTGACATCGGCGACGACCTGGTTCGACAAGTTGTTGCGCGAGTCGAACATGGTCAGCACGATGCCATGGATCGACAGGTTCGGATTGAGCGTCGAGCGCACCTGCTCGACCGTCTGGAGCAGTTGCGACAGACCTTCGAGCGCGAAGAACTCGCATTGCAGCGGCACCAGGATCGCATCCGATGCCGCCATCGCGTTGACGGTGAGAAGGTTGAGCGACGGCGGGCAATCGATCAGCACATAGGTGTAGTCGGTCTCCGGCGCCGCGCCCTTGTTCAGCGCCGCGATCGCATCGCGCAGCCGGAACGCGCGGCCGGGTGTCGTGCCGAGTTCGAGCTCGAGGCCCGACAGATCCATCGTGGAGCAAGCGATGTGCAGCCGAGGCACCGCGGTCGCCACCACCGCCTCGCGCAGCGGTGCTTCGCCGATCAGCACGTCATAGGTCGAGCAGCTGCGGTTACGGCGATCGATGCCGAGACCGGTCGAGGCGTTGCCCTGCGGATCGAGATCGACGATCAGGACGCGCTCGCCAATCGCGGCGAGTGCCGTGCCCAGGTTGATTGCCGTGGTGGTCTTGCCGACGCCGCCCTTCTGGTTGGCCAGCGACAGGATGCGCGGATGAGGTGGAGGGGTCTCTTCCCTATCCTCTTGATACAACTCGTCTAATTCGTTCATGCCCGATCGCCATGTGTGATCGCGGAGGGGTTGCGCCGCTCGATCCGATCGAGTTCGACGATCCAGCCGTGCCCGCCTGTGCGGCTGGAGTGGAGTCGCGGTTCAATACTCCAATATTTGGTGGTCTCGGTCAATTCAGCCTCTACATCTTGACCCTTGAGAAACAAGGCTTTTGCGCCCTCTCTCACCCACGGTTCCGCGAAACCGACAAGCTGATGTAATGGAGCAAGCGCCCGCGCAGTGACGCAATCGACGCGACCCTTGATGCTGTCCACAATATCCCCGATTCCCGCCAAATGCACGGTCGCAGGCGAAGAAGTTATGCGCACCGCCTCGCGCAAGAAGGCCGCCTTCTTGGCGTTGCGCTCGACGAGATGCACCGTCGCACCTGGCGTGTCGGCCAATGCACAAGCGAGCACGATTCCGGGAAAGCCACCACCGCTGCCCAGGTCGACCCAGACCTTCGCCGTTGGGGCGAGGTCCAGGAGCTGAAGCGAATCAGAGACGTGGCGGGTCCACAGGTGTTGGAGCGTAGATGACGCGACGAGATTGGTCTTGGCCTGCCACGTCACGAGGAGATCGACATAGCGATCGAGCCGCGCCTCCGTCTCGCGCGAGACGGGGGTGAGGGCCAGCGCGGCCGCTTTATCGCTGGTCAAAATTGGAGATGAGGATTGGCTGGCGACCTTCGCCATGTGCGATCCCATTTGGAAGAATCGTAAGGTGGGTTTAGCGCTCGCGAAACCCCATCGACTCGTTGCGCGGAGAGATGGGCTTCGCGAAGGGCTCAACCCATCCTACATCAGCGTTTCACGTGAAACGAATTTTTAACCAACGGCCTTCGCCGTTTTCCGCCGAGCCTCGCGACGAAGATACGCCGCCAGGATTCCAAGCGCAGCCGGCGTCAAACCGTCGAGCCGACCCGCCTGCCCCACGGTCCGTGGCCGCGCCGCCTCGAGCTTGGCGCGCGCTTCGTTGGAGAGTCCGGGCACGTCGGCGTAATCGATATCGGTCAGAAGCAGACCCTCGTCGCGGCGGAAGGCATCCACATCGGCTGTCTGGCGCTTGAGGTAGACATCGTACTTGGCGTCGATCTCGAGATGGACCGCAATGGATGCGTCGACCTTCGACAACTCCGGCCAGATGCCGCGCAGCGCATCCCATTCGATCTCTGGGTACGCCAGCAACTCGAAGGCCGAGCGTCGATGGCCATCGCGGTTGAGGGCGAGGCCATGCTTGGCAGCTTCGTTGGGCGTGATCGTCAAGGACTTCGCCAGGGCCTTGGCTGCCGAAAGCGCCGCCATCTTGTCGCGATGGCGCGACGTCCGCGCGTGGCCGACGCACCCCAGCGCGACCCCTTTGTCCGTCAGACGCTGGTCGGCATTGTCGGCCCGCAGCGTCAAACGATATTCGGCCCGCGAGGTGAACATCCGATATGGCTCGGTGATGCCCCGAGTCACGAGGTCGTCGATCATGACGCCGAGATAGCCATCGGCACGGTCGAACACGACGAGCTTGCCGCCACCGGCAGCCAGGGCCGCGTTGAGGCCGGCGACAATTCCCTGCGCCGCGGCCTCCTCATATCCTGTTGTCCCGTTGATCTGCCCGGCCAGGAAGAGACCCGGCACCCGCCTGGTCTGCAGCGTCGGCTCAAGCTCGCGGGGATCAACGTGATCGTATTCGATGGCGTAGCCCGGCCGCACCATCTTCACCCGCTCAAGTCCGGGAATGGTCGCAAGGATCGCGAGCTGAACCTCTTCCGGCAGCGAGGTCGAGATGCCGTTGGGATAGACCGTGGAGTCGTCGAGCCCTTCCGGCTCCAGGAAGATCTGGTGGCCATCGCGGTCGCCGAAGCGGACGATCTTGTCCTCGATCGAGGGACAATAGCGCGGGCCGCTGCTCTTGATCTGACCGGAATACATCGGCGAGCGATGCACGTTGGCCCGGATCACGTCGTGGGTCGCCGGGGTCGTCCGGGTAATGCCGCACTGGATCTGTGGCGTGGTGATCCGGTCGGTCATGACGGAGAACGGCTCCGGCGGATCGTCGCCTGGCTGCATTTCAACGGACGACCAGTCGATGGTCATGCCGTCGAGCCTCGGAGGCGTGCCGGTCTTCAATCGTCCGAGCGCAAATCCGGCCTTTTCGAACGAAGCCGAAAGCCCGATCGCCGGCGCCTCCCCGACCCGTCCAGCTGGCCAGTTCTTCTCCCCCAGATGGATCAGCCCGCGCACAAAGGTCCCGGTGGTGATGACGACGGCGTCGGCAGCAAGCACCCGGCCCACGCCTAGTTTCACACC
>CADEDX010000169.1:0-1377 GCA_902826195.1 uncultured Bradyrhizobium sp.
CGATACGCATGTCGAGGCTGGAAGTCGGCTCGTCCAGCAGCAACAGCCCCGGGCCGTGTTGCCGTTCGCCGCAGGCAAGCTGCACCAACACGCGGGCGAAATGCGCGCGCTGCTGCTCGCCACCGGACAGTGTCGGCAATTGCCGGTGAGCGAAATGCGAAAGCCCGACCTCGGCGAGCGTCGCATCCACCAGCTTGTGCGCCGGGGCGCGTCCGCTGTCGCCTGCGCCCATATGGACGATTTCCTCGACGGTGAACGGGAAGGTGACATTGACATGCTGCGACAGCATCGCGCGGTGACGGGCGAGAAGGCGCGACGGATAGGTGTGGATGTCGCGTTGCTTCAGCGCGATCCGGCCGGTTGTCGGGCGCAGATCGCCGGACAGTATCCGCAGCAGCGTCGATTTGCCGGCGCCGTTCGGGCCGACGATCGCGACCATCTCGCCGGACCTGACGGCGAGATCGACGCCGTCGACCAGCGTGGCGCCCCCGACGGTCATCGAGATCGATCGCGCTTCGAGGATGGCGGTCATAGCGAAACCAGCCCGCGCTGGCGCAGCAGTATGCCGAGGAAGAACGGTGCGCCGATCGCCGCCGTCAAAATGCCGATCGGCATTTCGGCCGGCGCCACAATGGTCCGCGCCAGCATGTCCGCCCCGACCAGCAGAACCGCGCCCAGCAGCATCGAGGCCGGCAGCAGCAGCCGGTGCGCGGGGCCGATCACGAGCCGCAGCAGATGCGGCACCACGATCCCGACAAAGCCGATCACGCCGCAGACCGAAACCGCAACGCCCGTCATCGCCGATACCAGCACGATCGAGATGCGCTTCAGTCGCTCGACGTCGACGCCGCTGTGAAATTACCGGCGGCGACCGTTTCTCACCGAAGATCACGCTCGGCGTGACGCCGGTGGCGGGCTTCACGCCGTATGTCAGCTATGCCGAAGGTTATCGCGCGCCGTCGATCACCGAGACCCTGATCGCGGGTGGTCACGCCACGGGCGGCGGTCCGGCCTTGTTCGTCTGTCCCGATGGCACCAGCGGCCTGTTCTGCTTCCTGCCCAATCCCGCGCTGCGGCCCGAGGTCGGCAAGAACAAGGAAATCGGCCTGAACCTGAAGTACAACGACATCTTCACCTCCGGCGACAGCTTCCGCGGCAAGTTCAACGTGTTCCGCAACGACGTCGAGGGTTACATCGATCTCGTCGCTTCCACGCCAACCGCGACCCCGTTCGGCTCGTTCTCGCAGTTCTTCCAGTACCAGAACATCGCCCATGCCCGGATCGAAGGCTTCGAAGCCGAGACCATGTATGATGCCGGCCTGTGGTACGTCGGCGTCTCAGGTCACCTGATCCGCGGCAAGGACGTCGCGACCAATA
>CADEDX010000169.1:1387-3529 GCA_902826195.1 uncultured Bradyrhizobium sp.
CACCATCACGCCGCGCAAGATCACCACGACCGGTGGCGTGCGGCTGCTCGACCGCAGGCTGATCCTGTCGGCGCAGTGGTCCTCGTTCGGCGCCAACAACGACTTGCCCGCCGGATATCTGCCCTCGACCGGGTATGAGCTGGTCAATCTGTACGCGACCTGGCATGCGACCAAGGACATCATGTTTACGGCGTCGATCGAAAATCTGTTGAACCAGTACTACCGGCCCTATGCCATTCTCGGCAGTTCCACCGATGGCACCACGCAGAACGATGTGTTGTGGTCGAGCCCTGGGCCGGGCAGGGTCTACAAGGCCGGCTTGAAGGTTCACTTTGGCGGAGCTTAATTCGACGAGCTGATAAACCGACCATGTTGCACCGGGCCGCGTGGATGTTCCAGCGCGGCTTCGGTGCGTTCATGTTTCCAACCAATTCAGGCGTTACGCCAGGCATAACCCAGCATCCCAGCAAGGAGAGTTTGAAATGTTTATCGCAATGAACCGGTTCCAGGTGAAGATTGGCTCCGAAGCGGCGTTCGAGAACGTCTGGCGCTCGCGCGAATCCTATCTCGGCAACATGGCCGGCTTCGTCGAGTTCAATTTGCTCAAAGGCCCGGTCTACGAGGATCACACGCTGTATTCGTCGCACACGACCTGGGTCGACAAGGCCGCGTTCGAAGCCTGGACCAGGTCCGAAGAATTCCGCCGCGCCCACGCGCGCGCCGACAACAAGACCGGCGAAAGCCTCTACCTCGGCCATCCCAAGTTCGAGGGTTTCGAGGTGATCCTGAGCGAGCGCAAGTCCAGCGCCGCCGCGTAAGGGGAGGGCGCAATGTTGAGCACGGAGCTTGCCGACCTCAAGGCCTATATGACCGAGAATCCGGGCGCGGTGATCGAGGACGTGGCGCGGGAGCGGAAGGTCACCCCGCGTGCCGTGCTCGAGGCGTTGCCGGAAACGATGGTGCGCATCGGCGCCGGCGGCGAGTTTGGCGCTGCGATGAACGATGTCGCGCAATGGGGCGAGGTGACGCTGATCGTCCATACCGACGATGCGATCTTCGAATTCACCGGAGCCATTCCTGCGGGCGAAGTCGGGCGCGGCTATTTCAACCTGATGCAGCCGAAGGGGCTTCACGGCCATCTCCGCCATGAGCGCTGCGCGGCGATTGCCTTTGTCGAGCGTCCGTTCATGGGCAAATCGTCTGCCTTCATCGCCTTCGTCAATGTGGACGGCGGCATCATGTTCAAGGTGTTCGTCGGCCGCGACGAGAGCCGCGCGCTGCGCGGCGACCAGTTGCCGCGCTTTCATGCGCTCGCCGAGAAGATCGCGCCCGGCCGCGCGGCGTAGCCTGGTTTTCGTATTGTCGGTACGGAGGTGGTCATGCAGCGAACCATGCTGGAACTTTTGATCCGCTGGGGTGGCGCGGCAGGCGCCGCCGCTATCCCACGTGCGGTAAGCGCCGCCACCGACGCGGCACTGCTGCCACGCAACCTGTCGCCCTGGAACATGTTCGTGAATGCGGACCTCGTGGTGCAGGCGGTGATGGTCGGGCTTGCCTTCGCCTCGCTGGTGACCTGGACGATCTGGCTCGCCAAGACCATCGAAGTCCGCCGCAAGACGTCGACCGCCGGCCGCCGCCTGGCTCTTCTGGAACCGACACGGTACTGGCCAGGGCCGAGCAGGAGAGTCGCGGCGGCAACGATGCCGTGGCCCAGATCATCCAGTCCGCCGCACGCGAGGCCTCGCTTTCGGGGGGCCATTTCGACGACGGCCTCAAGGAACGGGTAGCGCTGCGGCTGGAACGGGTGGAAGCCGCAATGTCGCGGCAGATCGCCCGCGGCACCGGCGTGCTCGCCCGCGCCGTTCGTCGGTCTGTTCGGAACGGTGTGGGGCATCATGAATTCGTTCATCGGCATTTCCGAAGCCCACACCACCAATCTCGCCGTCGTCGCGCCGGGCATCGCGGAAGCGTTGCTGGCGACCGCGCTCGGTCTGGTGGCGGCGATTCCGGCGGTCGTGATCTACAACCATCTCACCCGCACCATCGCCGCGCACCGCGCGCTGCTCGGCGACGCCTCGGCGATGGTGCTGCTGCTGATCAGCCGCGAAGGCGACCGCGGTTCGTTCCGGCTGGCGCCGCCCC
>CADEDX010000169.1:3539-11756 GCA_902826195.1 uncultured Bradyrhizobium sp.
TGCGCCTGCGGCGAGCGGCCGAGTAGACGACGGAGTTTGAGTGATGGGAGCGAAGCGCGGTCAAGACATAGGCGGACGCGCACGCGGCGGCGACGATCTCGTCGAGTCGCACGAGATCAACGTCACGCCGTTCATCGACGTGATGCTGGTGCTGCTGATCATCTTCATGGTCGCAGCGCCGCTCGCCACCGTCGATCTCGACGTGAAACTTCCGGCCAGCGCCGTCGAGCCGACGCCGCGCCCGGACAAGCCGGTATTCGTCACGGTGAAGCCGGACCTCTCGGTTGCGGTCGGCGAGGACGTCACCGCACGCGAGCGGCTGACGTCGGCCATCGATGCGGCGACCAAGGGCGACAAGAACGAGCGCCTCTATCTACGCGCCGACAAGGCCGTCAGCTACGGC
The DNA here is from genome assembly GCA_902826195.1 of uncultured Bradyrhizobium sp. Taxonomy (GTDB): domain Bacteria; phylum Pseudomonadota; class Alphaproteobacteria; order Rhizobiales; family Xanthobacteraceae; genus Bradyrhizobium. The sequence goes on from CADEDX010000169.1 coordinate 3,943, forward strand.
GACCTGATGGAGGTGATGAACCTGTTGCGCAACGCCGGCTATCTCAAGATCGCGCTGGTCGGCCTCGACGGCCGCAGTTGAACGGAAGGCCATGAACGCGTTCGCGCTGCATGATGTCTCCGACCAGGCCGCCGTCCGGCGCTGGGGGAGCGTCGGCTACGGCGATCGTTGTCGCGCATGCGGCGCTGATCGCGCTTGCCTTGAACTGGTCCATGCAGCAGCCGATGCCCGGCGTTTCCCTGCCGGTGGTCATGGTCGACATGGCGCCGGTTTCCGCAGCGCCGCAGCTGACGCAGATGGACCTCGCGCCGGTTCCGGTCATGCAGCAGGCCGATGCTTCGCCGCCCGAGCCCGCGGTTGCGGAGGCCGCGCAGGAGGAGATTACACCGACACTGGCGCAAGTGAAGCCGGAAGTCGTTGCACCGCCGGAGCAGAAGGTAGAAATGAAGCCGGCGATGGAGCCCGCCAGGCCGGTCCCGGAAGCCAAGCCGGCGCCGGTGAAACCGAAAGTCGTTCGCTCCGACGCCAAAAAGCCGACCGACGCGCTACCGGCGCCGCGCACGTCGGCGTCGGCCAAGGCCGAACGCCGGGCACCGGCCGCATCCGCCGCCAGCGCCGGCGCATCGGCCGCGGCCCTGGCTTCCTACCGCCAGATGGTCGCTGCCCACCTGCAGCGCTTCAAGCAGTACCCGCCGGCCGCCAAGGCCGCGGGCCGGCAGGGTACTTCGCGTGTCAGCTTCACGCTGAGCCGCAGCGGTGCGGTGCTTTCCGTCAGCCTCGGCGGCTCGTCAGGCCATCTGCAACTGGATGCCGAAACGCTGGCGATGGTGCGCCGCGCGCAGCCGTTTCCAGCGTTTCCTGCCGATATCAAGCAGTCCTCGATGCCGTTCGGCGCGCCGGTGGCGTTCTATATCAGGTAGGTATTCAAACTCGCCGCGCTTGCGGGGAGAGGTCGGATCGCCTTTGCGATCCGGGTGAGGGGGTACAGGTCTATCGATAACGATGAACTCGTGGAGAGAGCCCCTCACCCCGACCCTCTCCCCGTAAGGACGGGGAGAGGGTGAGGACAGAGAGCTAGCTTACTCCTTCACCGCGCCGGTCAGCGATGACACGTAGTAGTCCACGAACAGCGAATAGAACAATGCGACCGGCAGCGAGCCGAGCAGGGAGCCCGCCATCAGCGCGCCCCACTGGTAGACGTCGCCGGTCACGAGCTCGGTCAGGATCGCGACGGGCACCGTCTTGTTGGCGCCGCTCTGGATGAAGGCGAGCGCGTAGATGAACTCGTTCCACGACAGCGTGAACGAGAAGATGCCGGCCGAGATCAGCCCGGGCACCGCGAGCGGCAGCGTGATCCGCCGCAGGATCTGCAGTCGCGTCGCGCCGTCCACCAGCGCGCATTCCTCCAGCTCGTAGGGGATCGACTTGAAATAGCCGATCAGCAGCCAGGTGCAGAACGGCACCAGGAAGGTCGGATACACCAGGATCAGCGCCATCGGCGAGTCGAACAGGCCGAACTGCACGATCACGGTGGCGAGCGGAATGAACAGGATCGAGGGCGGCACCAGATAGGCGAGATAGATGCCGAGCCCCACATAAGGGCTTCCCTTGAAGCGCAGCCGCTCGATCGCATAGGCCGCCAGGGTCGAGGCGAATAACGACAGAGTGGTTGAGCCGATCGCCACGAACATCGTGGTCTTCAGCCATGTGGGATAGTTGGTGTTGAACAGCAGGTGCTTGATATGGGCGATGGTCGGCGAGGTGATCCAGAACGGATTGTGTTCCTTGTAGTTCAGAAGCTCTGCGTTCGGCTTGAACGAGGTGATCCCCATCCAGTAGAACGGGAACAGCAGGATCAGCACGAAACAGGACAGCGGCAGGTAGATCATCATCACCCGCCGCGCGCGGGAATCCCACGACATCGTGTCCGGCGTGGCGCTGGCGACGTTGCTGTTGCCCGGTGAGGCGGCTACGTCAGTCATTGGCTTCTCCCTGCTGCCATTTGCGGCGCGCGAGGCCGAAGTAGCTGAACAACGTTGCGAATACGAGGAACGGGATCATCGACACCGCGATCGCGGCACCTTCGCCGAGCTCGCCGCCGGCGATGCCGCGCTGAAACGCCAGTGTGGCGAGCAGATGCGTCGAGTTGACCGGCCCGCCGCGGGTGATGGCGTAGACGAGCTGGAAGTCGGTGAAGGTGAAGATGATCGAGAACGTCATCACGATGGCGAGGATCGGCATCATCATCGGGAAGGTGATGTAGCGGAAGCGCTGCCAGGCGGTGGCGCCGTCCAGCATCGCCGCCTCGTAGAGCGAGGGCGAGATGGTTTGCAGGCCTGCCAGGAGCGAGATCGCGACGAAGGGAATGCCGCGCCAGATGTTGGCGACGATCAGCGAGAACCGCGCCGGCCACGGCGTTCCCAGGAAGTCGACATTGGTGCTGCGGACGTGCAGCACGTCGACCAGCAGATACGAGATGATCGAGAACTGCGGATCGTAGATCCACCAGAACGCCAGCGCCGACAGCACCGTCGGCACGATCCATGGCAGCAGCACGATGGCGCGCAGCAGGCTCTTGAGCGGGAAGTGGTTGTTGAGCAGGAGCGCCAGCCAGAAGCCGAGCGCGAATTTCCCGAAGGTGGCGACCGCCGTGTAGAACACGCTGTAGAACACCGCGTTCCACCACAGCGGGTCCTTCAGCAGGTACTGGAAGTTCTCGAAGCCGACGAAGACGCCGCGCTGGCCGATCGTGGTGTCGGTAAACGCAAGCCAGATGCCGAGCCCCAGCGGATAGGTGAGGAAAACCGCAAGCAGGCCGATCGCAGGCGTCAGACACATCACGATCAGGAACGGCTTGTAGTCGAACAGACGTGTGATCATGCCCGGCTGGCGGACCACATAGGTACGATTGGGAATAGTTGTTACAGACATCGGATCCCTGTCCATGTCGGACTGCCAAAGTGATTCCGAAGACGATGCCGCGGCATTGTCCTCGGGATCGCTCAAGAGACCAGGCCTGGTGCTCGCGCACCATCCCGGAATCACGGTGCGTCGTTGCTCCTCGCAACGACGGCCGGTCTGCCCGTGTTACCGGTTCTGACGCCGGAAATACCGCTTGCAGCGTTGCTCGGCTTCCGCCGCTGCAGCTTCCGGCGTCGAGGCGCCGGTCGCGACCGCAGCGAACATCTGCACCGTCACGTAATCGGCGCGAACGGCACCGGTGGCGGTCGAGATCGGACCCTTGTAGCCAGCATAGTACTTGCTGTGCATGGTGTCCTTGAAGATCGCGACCTTCGGATCTTCGGTCCAGACCTTGGCGTCGGCATAGGCGGCCAGCGGCTGCGACCAGTAACCGGAGTTGGCGTTGAGCCAGGGTTCGTACTGATCCTTTTCCAGCATATAGGTCAGGAAGGCCTTGGCGGCGTTCGGATATTGGCTGTGCTTGAACACCATCGCGTTCAGCGTCAGTCCCGACATCGGCGAACTCTTCGCCAGGAACTTAGGCAACAATTGATGCTCGCTGTCCTCGGCGATCGCCTTGGTCGCGGGATCGTTCTTCAAAGAGAAGTAGAGCGAGACGCCGTTCGCCGTGAGTGCGATTTCCTGCGAGGAATAGGCGCGGTTGTTGCTGACATCGTTCCAAGACGGCGTGCCGGCGATGAAGGTCGGATAAAGCTCCTTCACGTAGTTCAGCGCCGCGATGGTTTCCTTGCTGTTGATGGTTACATCACCCTCTTCATTGAGCAGCGAAGCGTTGTGCGACCACAGCATCCAGTCCGCGAAGCCATTGCCGTCGCCAACGGCATTGCCGAGCGCAAAGCCTGCGGGCTTGCCGGCCTTCTGCAGCTGCTTGCAGAGGTCGAGGAATCCGGCCGGATCTTCCGGCGCTTTGTCGAACCCGACGGATTTGAGAATGGACTTGCGATAGATCAGGGGACCAGCGGTGGCGCCGAACGGTAACCCGATCCAGGCGTTGCTCTTGGCCTTCATGCCGTAGGCCTTCGCCAGATTGAGCCAGCCGCCATACTTCTTGCCGATGTAATCGGCCACATCGGTCAGCTCGATCAGCTTGTCGACGTAAATGTGCGGCGCGTCCGAGAAGCCGATGATGATGTCGGGGCCGGCGCCGGAGTTCGAGGTCACCGCGGTCTGCTGGTTGATGTCTTCCCAGCCGACGAAGTCGACCTTGACCTCGACGCCGGTGTCCTTGGTGAATTTCGCGGCATTGGCGCGGAACACGTCCTCGTCCGCCTGCACGAAGCGCACCGGGCGCAGCAAGCGCAATGTCGCGCCTTTTTCGATCTCGAATTTGGGCGCGGCGACGTCGGCGGCCTTGATGGGGGATTGGGCCGAAGCGCCGGTGGCCGCGAGCGCGGCGGCGGAAACGCCCAGGGCCAACGCATCGCGACGGGTGATCTGATTGGTCATTTAAAAGCTTCTCCTTGGTTTCCTTGTTCCCGGCGTTGAACCGCCGGTGAACTCTCGGCCCCGATTCCCAGGTGGAACCTCGGGCAATTTGCGTTTCTTCTTCCGTTTTGCGGGCGCGGGCCATTCCCCGCTTCGCCCGAAGACGTCTAGCTGTTCGGACCGCGATCCATGCTGACAGGCTGCCAGCGTCGAAGTGAGGTATTTTGCAGCACCGACGGATTGACGCAGCTTACCGGCCACATCCCCTGCAGGACCAGTGACAATTCGTAGCCCACGCGGCGCTTGCGCGCTTCGTCGAATCGTGCAGACGCAGAGGCGACATGCGCCGTCAGCGTGACGTTCTCCATCGACAGTATCGGGTTGTTGTGGGACGGCGGTTCCTTTTCCAGCACGTCGAGAGCTGCATGCGCGATCCAGCCCTCCTGCAGCGCCTTGATCAGCGCTTCCTCGTCCACGGTGGCGCCGCGGCCGGTGTTGACGAACACGGCCGACTTTTTCATCTGCTTGAAGTGCTTCTCGGTGAGCATGTGATGCACCTCGGGGCGCGCCGGCGCATGCATCGAGACGAAATCCGACTGTTGCAGCACTTCGTTCAGTGTCGAGGGAATCACGCCGTGGTCGTACATCAGCGTTTCCTGGATGAAGGGATCGTAGGCCATCATGCGCAGCCCGAAGGGGGCTGCGCGCTTGGCGACCGCGCGCGCCACCCGGCCGAACGAGATGAAGCCGAGCGTCTGGCCCATCAGCCGCGGGATCTTCAACAGCGCGGGGCGACCCTCCGACCAGCGGCCGGTGCGCACCATCTTGTCCTGCTCGACCAGCCGACGAAAGCCGGACAGCAATAGCATCATGGCGTGGTCGGCGACTTCCTCGATGAAAGTGTCGGGGATGTTGGTGACGGGAATGCCGCGGGCGGTGGCGGCCTTGACGTCGACCGAGTCGACGTCGACGCTCCCGAGCGTGATCACCTTGCAGTGTTCCCGGCCGTCGATCACGGTCTTGGTGGTCGCCATGCCATTTGCGTAGATCGCGTCCTCGGGCTGGGCCGCGCGGATGAATTCCTGCCTATCAGCCGGCGCCTCGATGATTTCGGCCCCGATCGGATCGAGCGCTTCCTTCTCGTAATCGTAGCCGCCGCCGGCCACCGTGAAACTCGCGCCTTTCGGCGTCACTACCCTGAATTTCGGCATTTCCTGCTCCCGATTTATTTTCGGTGTTGGTTGGGGACGGCGGGCGCCGCCAAGCATGTTTAACCGCGATTTCCCCTTTTACGCGACCTGATCGTCCTTCGCTACAATCGATGGTTGTTTTCTTCAATAAAAACACGGGCTTGCGTTGCCCGTCGTAACAAACCGCTAAAGGGTCTCACGATACCGTTCGCGGGATCCAATGGCCAAGCCGCAAGCCCCTTTCTGGAGATCTCCCGTGAAGCTCACCAATCTCAAGATCACTCCCAAGCTCGGCATTCTGGTGGGTGTGACGCTGCTCGGCCTCTGCGCCGCCGGCGTCCTCGCAGGCTATCTGATGCAGCGTGAAATGCTCAACGGGCGCGTCGAGCAGACCAGGGCGATCGTCGACATGGCGCGCAACATGGCGCTCGGTTTGCAGAAGCAGGTCGCGGCGGGACAGATGACCAAGGAGGCGGCGATCGCCGAGTTCGGCAAGCGCGGCAACACGCTGACCTTCGACAACGGTAATGGCTATGTGTTCGCCTACACGATGGACGGCATCGCGGTGCTGGCGCCGGTCGCCAGCCAGATCGGCCAGAACCGCATGGATATCGACACCGGCGGCCGCAAGCTGGTGCGCGAACTGCGCGACGGCATCCTCAAGGACGGCGAAGTCACGCTGCGCTATGAATACCGCAGGCCCGGGCAGGAAGAGCTGATCCGAAAATTCTCCTATGCGGTTCCGATTCCCGGCTGGAACATGTTCGTCGGCACCGGCGCCTATCTCGACGATCTCGACACGAGGATGAAGCCGCTGGCCTGGCTGCTCGGGCTCGCCATCCTCGGCATCGCACTGGTCGCCGGCAGCATCGCCTGGCTGATCGGCCGCAGCGTTTCAAAACCGCTAGGACAGCTCGGCGCCCGCATGCAGGAGCTCGCCGAGGGCAAGCTCGACGGCGAAATTCCCGGTATCGGTCGCGGCGACGAGATCGGTGCGATGGCCGCGACCGTCCAGATTTTCAAGGACAATGCGGTGCGCATCCGCGGCCTCGAGCAGAAGGAAGCCGACGTGCAGGCGCGCGCCGAGGCCGAGCGACGCGCGGCGATGGAACAGATCGCCGGCGATTTCGAGCGCAGCGTGACCGGCATCGTCCGTTCGGTGTCGACCGCGGCTGCCGGCATGCAGACCACCGCGCAGTCGATGACGGCCACTGCCAGCGACGCCAGCGCGCGGGCGGCGACCGTCAGTTCTGCGTCGCAACTCTCGTCCGACAACGTCGGCACGGTGGCGTCCGCCGCCGAAGAGCTCTCCAGCTCGGTCGCCGAGATTTCCCGCCAGGTGGCGCGCTCCAGCGAGATCGCGAGCAAGGCGGTCAGCGACGCCGAGCGCACCAACGCCACCGTCGGCGCACTCTCGACCGGCGCGGAGAAGATCGGCGAAGTGGTCAAGCTGATCCACTCGATCGCGGCGCAGACCAATCTGCTTGCGCTCAACGCCACCATCGAGGCGGCGCGCGCCGGCGATTCCGGCCGCGGCTTTGCGGTCGTAGCGTCGGAAGTGAAGGCGCTCGCCAACCAGACCGCGAAGGCGACCGAGGAAATCTCTTCCCAGGTCGCGGCGATGCAGGCTTCCACCAGCGAGGCCGTGGCTTCGATCGGCGGCATCACCGAAACCATTTCGCAGATGAGCGAGATCACGCTGTCGATCTCGACCGCCGTCGAACAGCAGGGCGGCGCGACGCGCGAGATCGCCAAGAACATCCAGTCGGTGGCGGCCGGATCGAACGAGATATCGAGCCACATCGGCGGCGTCACCACGGCTGCGGCGGCGACGGGCAAGGCGGCGTCCGAAGTGCTGGCGAACGCCCGCGAACTCGACGCCCAGTCCGGCAGGCTGCGCAGCGCGGTCGACGAATTCCTGGGCAAGGTGCGGGCGGCGTAGGCTTTCCGGATGAGGGACCCCGCTGCTTCCACTTCGTCATGCCCGGGCGTGTCCCGGGCATCCACGTTTAAGAACCGTGACAAAGGAAGACGTGGATGGCCGGGACAAGCCCGGCCATGACGGAGAGAGTGCTACTGCTTCTCGATCCCGGCGTCCGCGATCAGCTTCTCCCACAACACGAGCTGCTCCTTCAGGAACGCGTCGAACTCTTCCGGCGTGCCTGAAAACGCTTCCATGCCGCGTTCCGCGAGCTGGTTCTTGATGTCGGGCCGTTC
>CADEDX010000170.1 GCA_902826195.1 uncultured Bradyrhizobium sp.
AGCGGCGTTTGCAAAGCTGCCGGAGGAGAAGCGGCGCCTGATCATGCTGGCCTATCTCAGGGACCGCAGCCGGCAGGAGCTGTCGACGCGGTTCGGCGTGCCCGCCAACACCGTCAAGACGCATCTGCGGCGGGCGTTGCTGGAGCTGCGCGCCACGATGTTTGCATCTGTCGAGGCAAGGGTCGAGCGGGTGGCCTGAACGCCTTAGGTGGCGATGGCTGCCTCGGCACCCTTCCTGGCGCGAACCGGCAATAGCAGGTAATGCACGCCATTGCTTTCCGCCTTCGGGAAACGGCCGGCGCGGATATTCACCTGAATTGACGGCAGCAGCAGCGTCGGCGCCGCCAATGTGGCGTCGCGGGCCTGCCGCATGGCCACAAACGCATCTTCGGTGAGGCCGTTACGAAGGTGGACGTTGTTCTCACGCTGCTCGCGCACCGTGGTTTCCCAGGCATACGCATCGCGGCCGGGCGCCTTGTAGTCGTGGCACATGAACAGGCGCGTCTCGCCGGGAAGTTTCAGCAGTCGCTTGATCGAGCGATAGAGCTGATGTGCGTCGCCGCCCGGAAAGTCGGCGCGCGCGGTGCCGTAGTCGGGCATGAACAGGGTATCGCCGACGAACACGGCATCGCCGATCTTGTACGAAAGGTCCGCCGGCGTATGGCCCGGCGTGTGCAAGACCTCGACGACCAGATCCCCAACATTGAACGTTTCGCCGTCCGCGAACAGGCGATCGAAATCGCTGCCGTCGGTTCGCAGGTCCTGCGCATTGAAAACGGGCCGGAAGATCCGCTGCACATCCTTGATGTGCTCGCCGATGCCGATCCGCGCGCCGGTTTTGGATTTGATGTAGGGCGCGCCCGACAGATGATCCGCATGCGCATGGGTCTCCAGCACCCACTCGATGGTCAGCTTCGCTTCCCTCGCCGCAGCCAGAACGGCTTCCACCGAACGAACGTCAACGGTGCCGTCGCGCTGATCGAAATCGAGCACGGGATCGATGACCACGGCGCAGTGCGTCACGGGGTCGGCCACCAGATAGCTGATGGTGTTGGTCGCATGATCAAAGAACGCCCGGATCTGCGGTGCTGGGCACGATGTCGTCATGTCGCATCATTATCCATCTGCCGATTGTTGCGCAGGTTCCTGGTCATCCCGAAGCGCGATATAAATCGCCGGAATTACCAGCACGGTGAGCAAGGTCGATGACGCCAGTCCGAACAGCAGGGAGATGGCGAGGCCCTGAAAGATCGGGTCGGGCAGGATCGTGGCCGCCCCGATCATCGCGGCGAGCGCCGTCAGAATGATGGGCTTGAAGCGCACTGCGCCCGCCTGCAGCAGCCGTTTGCGCAGGCTGTCGCCGACGGCGGCATGGCGGATGAAGTCCACCAGCAGGATCGAGTTGCGCACAATGATCCCCGCGAGCGCGATAAAGCCGATCATGGAGGTCGCGGTGAACGGCGCGGCAAACAACCAGTGCCCGATCAGGATGCCGATCAAGGTCAGTGGGATCGGCGTCAGGATGACCAGCGGCAGCTTGAAGCTGCCGAACTGCGCGACGACAAGAATGTAGATGCCGACGATCGCAATTGCGAATGCCGCACCCATATCGCGGAACGTGACATAGGTGATCTCCCACTCGCCGTCCCATAGCAGCGTCGGCCTGGTTTCGTCCGTGGGCTGGCCATGGAGGCTGACGGAAGGCTTCGGCAGATTGCCCCACTGGTGTGCGTCGATGCGGCGGGCGACCTCCAGCATGCCGTAGATCGGCGCCTCATAGCTCCCAGCGAGCTCGGCCATCACCATATCGGCAAAGCGGCCATCGCGGCGAAAGACGACGGGAGAGCCGGCTTCGGTCGACGCCCGCACTACCTCGCCGAGTTCGACCACGGTCTTTGCGCCCGGCAGCGCATTGGCCGGCACCGGCGTCGATGCCAGCGCCTGCGTCCATGATAGGCCGCTCTTCGGCAGCCGCACCGTGATGGCGATCGGATTGCGGTCCTCGCCGCGATGCGAATAGCCCACTGTCAAGCCGCCGAACAGCATCTCGATCGTGTCGTAAACGTCCTTCTGCTCGACCCCGAAGAACTCAAGGCGATCCTGGTCGATCGACAGCCGCAGCCGCGGTCGCGGCTGTCCGACCGAATCGTCGACATCGACGATGAAGGGAACGGAAGCGAAGATCTGCTTCATTTCATTCACGACGGCGCGGCGGGTGACCGAATCCGGCCCATAGATTTCGGCAAGCAGCGTGGCCATGACCGGCGGCCCCGGCGGCACCTCCACCACCTTGATGGACGTGCCCTCCGGCGTCGCAAGGGCTTTCAGCTTCTCACGCAGTTCAAGCGCGATGACGTGGCTGGCACGGGAGCGGTCACCGCGGGCGGTGAGATTGACCTGCAGTTCGCCAAGTTCCGGCGACGCGCGCAGATAATAGTGCCGCACCAGGCCGTTGAAGTTGAACGGGGCGGCGGTGCCGGCGTAAACCTGCACCGACGTCACCTCCGGCAATCGCCGGGCGATCTCGCTGGCCGACAGCAGCACCCGCTCGGTGTCCTCGAGGCTCGCGCCTTCCGGAAGGTCTGCCACAACTGCGATCTCCGACTTGTTGTCGAACGGCAGCAGCTTCACGGTCACGCTGCGGGTATAGAAAAGCCCCATCACCAGCAATGTCGCGACGCCGACGGAAATCAGAAACGTCCAGGCGGAGCGGCGCGTGCGAATGACCGGTGCGGCGACCTTTCGATAGAGGCGGCCGAGCCAGCCTTCGCCATGCCCCGTCTCGTGTTGCGACGCGTTGCCCTCGCGATGCAACTTCAGCATCAGCCACGGAGCGATCACCATCGCGACGAAGAACGAGAACAGCATGGCCGCGGACGCGTTCGCCGGGATCGGCGCCATGTATGGCCCCATCAGGCCGGATACGAACAGCATTGGCAGCAGCGCGGCGACGACGGTCAATGTCGCCAGAATCGTCGGATTGCCGACTTCGGCGACGGCCTCGATCGCGGCCTGCAGCCGCGGGCGGCCATCCCGCATTGCCCAGTGCCGGGCGATGTTCTCCACCACCACGATCGCATCGTCGACCAGAATGCCGATCGAGAAGATCAACGCGAACAGGCTGACCCGGTTGATGGTGTAGCCCATGAGGTTGGCGGCAAACATCGTCAGCAGGATCGTGGTCGGAATCACCACGAGGGTCACGATGGCCTCGCGCCAGCCGATCGCGAACGCGATCAGAACCACGATGGAGACGGTGGCGAGGCCGAGATGGAACAGCAGCTCATTGGCCTTCTCGTTGGCGGTCTCGCCATAATCGCGCGTGACGATTGCGGCGACATCCGCCGGGATCAGTCGGCCCTCGAGCGCCGCGATCCGGGCGCGCAATTCCTCCGCCACGACGACCGCGTTTGCGCCGCCGCGTTTGGCAATCGCGACGCTGATGGCCGGCGCCGTCGTCCATGAGCCTTTGTCGTGCTCGGATACGTTCCAGACCCGGTGCTCGGCCGGCGACGGTCCAATGACGACTTTGGCGACATCGCGCACGTAGACGGGGCGATTGTCACGGGTTGTCACCAGCAGCAGTCCGATGTCGGGGACGCCGGACAGCGTCTGCCCCGCGGCGACCGTCCGTGTCTGCCCCGCGTCGCGGACCCGGCCGGCCTGGAACGAGCGATTGGCGTCGCGCACCTTGGCCAGCAATTGCTGCAAGGTGACGCCATAGAGCGAAAGCTTTTCGGGATCGGGCTCGACCCGGATCTGCGGCGCATCGCCGCCAGCAACGTAGGTCAATCCGACATTGTCGACCTTGCTGAGCTCGGAGCGCAGCTTCTCGGCAAGCTCGTAAAGATCCTTGTCCGAGTAGCGCTGGGCAGCAGCCGGCTTCGGCGACAGCGTCACCACCATGATCGCGACATCGTTGATGCCGCGGCCGACGATCAACGGCTCCGGAATGCCGACCGGGATACGATCGATGTTGGCGCGGATCTTTTCGTGAACGCGCAGGATGGCTTCGTCGGCCTTAGTGCCGACGAGAAAGCGCGCCGTCACCATGACGCGGTCATCCTGGGTCTGGCTTTAGGTATGCTCGACGCCGTCGATCGCCCTGACGACCGTCTCCAGCGGCTTGGTCACGAGTTCGACCGCATCCGGCGCCCTCAGGCCGTCGGCGCGCACGGTGATGTCGACCATCGGTACGCTGATCTGCGGCTCTTCCTCGCGCGGAATGGTCACCAGCGCGACCAGCCCGGCCGCCAGCGCCGCCAGCAGGAACAGCGGCGTCAATGGCGAGCGAATCGTCGCCTTGGTCAGCCAACCGGAGAGTCCGAGGTTCACGGCTGCACCAACCGGTCAGAAGCGCGCAACCCGGAGAGTATTTCGACGCCGTCAGGCATTTCCTGCCGCGGCGCAGGCCGGCCGCGCTGCACCGGAACATCGGTATCGACGTTGGCGCCGTTGCGGATCCTGACATAGTCGATACCGAAGCGGGTTGTGATGAAGCGCGCCGGGATCACGAAGGCTGTACGATCACCGGCCGCAATCCAGACCCTGATGCGCTCGTTGACGAAGTAGTCGCCAAGCCCTTCCACGGTCGCGTCGGCAACGACACGGCCATCCTCGATTTGCGGATAGACCAGGCTGATCCTGCCGAAGCGTGGCGCGGCCAATCCCGGATCGTCGCCGTCGATACGGACCGGATCGCCGGCCTTCATCAACCGGACCCGCCGTTCCGGCACCCGCAGCCTCATGACGAAATTCTGCTCCGCGATCAAGGCGACGGGATCGCCCGGCAACACGACCGTTCCGGCAGTCAGCGGAACCTTCAGCACGCGGCCGGCGGCCGGCGCCAGCACGTTGCCCTCGGTGAGCTGCTGCTGGATCACCGAGCGCTCGGCGGTGCGCGCCCGCATCGCATTGGTGACGACATTGGACGCGGTGCGCGCCTCGTCCAGGCGGGTTTTGGGCGCGATTCCCTTCTGGAACAAATCTTCAGCGCGCGTCAGATCGATTTGCGCCTGAGCGACCTGGGCTTCAAGTCCGGCGATTTGCGCATCGAGCGACTTCATCTGCAGCGCGAGCTTGTCGTCACCGACGGTGGCAATGACCTGACCGAGGTCGACATGGTCACCCTCCTTGACCGCGATCGCGGCAACGGTGCCGCCGATCCGAGTGCGACCCGGCACCACGCGCCGGCTTTCAATCGTCGCAAACACCGCCTTCTGGTCAGGCACCGCGGACGGCGTGACGACGAAGACCTCTTCTGCGGATTCTGCGGCGCCTGGCGCCGCTACGCCGAAAACGCAGACAGCGCACAGGAGCGCGCCGATCGCCGGCAACGATGTCATTTGGCGCTGGAAGAACATGGAACTGTTGCTCCGAATTATTTTCAATCATTAGGGCCGTGAAGGCCCGACGCTGTTGACCTCGATCAATCCTTGCGGCGGCGGACTGCGGCAGACTTCTTCGGCCGACAAACAGCGCTTGGCGCGCAGAACGAGCGATAGAGCACTTCGACCAGATCGCGTGCCGGCGCACTGCTGATCGAATACCAGATGGTCTGACCATCCCGACGTGAACCGACCAGATCATCGCGACGAAGGATTGCGAGATGCTGCGACACGGTGGAATCCCGGATGCCGAGGAACGCGGCGAGTTCGCCGACCGAGCGCTCGCCGTCGATCAATTGGCATAGGATCAACAACCGGTGCCGGTTCGCCAGCGCCTTGAGCAGCTCGCTGGCGGCGTCGGCGGCAGACTGCATTTGCTCGATATCTATTTTCATAGTTGCGTATATACGCAGTATCGAATATATCGTCAACAACAAACCGGCCCGTCGACCGCAGATTCCACAACAGCAGGGCGCTGATCGCAGTCAAAACAGGCAACCCAACGGAGGAAGTGTCATGGCGGAACTCGTCGTACTCGGTGCAGGCCTCAGCGGAACATTGATGGCGTATGAACTCGTGCCGAAGCTGAGGAAAGGCCAGGACCGGATCACCGTGATCGGCCAGGGATCGCGCTACCATTTCGTGCCTTCCAATCCGTGGGTGGCGATCGGCTGGCGCGAAAAGCAGGACATCGAAATCGATCTTGAAGAAGTGATGCGGCGCAAGGCTATCCGATACTTTACGCAAGGCGCGCGCCGCGTCCTCCCCAACGAGAACCGGATCGAACTCGAGGACGGCACTTCGGTCGCCTATAATTATCTCGTCGTCGCTACCGGGCCGGACCTCGCCTTCGACGAGATCCGGGGACTTGGCCCGAACGGGCACACCCAGTCGATTTGCCATGTCGATCACGCGACCAAGGCAAAGCAGGCATTCGAACAATTCGTACAGTCGCCGGGACCCATTGTGGTCGGCGCGGTGCAAGGCGCGTCATGCTTCGGGCCGGCCTACGAGTTCGCCTTCATCCTGGATACCGAGTTGCGAACGCGCGGCCTGCGCGACCGCGTTCCGATGACCTTCGTCACGTCCGAGCCCTATATCGGTCATCTCGGTCTCGATGGCGTCGGCGACACCAAGGGCCTGCTCGAAAGCGAAATGCGTGACCGCCACATCAAGTGGATTACGAACGCGCGCGTGACCTCGGTCGAACACGGCAAGATGTCGGTCGAGGAAATATCGGAGAGCGGCGGTGCGGCCAAGACCCATGAACTTGCCTTCGGCTATTCGATGATGCTGCCGGCGTTTCGCGGCGTGGCCGCCGTCCGCGGCATCGAGGGCCTGACCAATCCGCGTGGCTTCATCGTCATCGACAAGAAGCAGCGTAATCCGGCGTTTCCGAACATCTTTGGCGTCGGTGTCGGCGTCGCGATTGCACCGGTTGCAGCCACGCCGGTTCCGACCGGCGTGCCGAAGACCGGCTTCATGATCGAGTCGATGGTGACGGCGACTGCCATCAACATCGCCGACCTGTTGAAGGGCGCCGAGCCGAAAGCCGAAGCAACCTGGAACGCCGTGTGCCTCGCTGATTTTGGCGACGGCGGCGTCGCCTTCATAGCCCAACCGGAGATCCCGCCGCGGAACGTCAACTGGTCCTCGAAGGGACGCTGGGTTCATTACGCGAAGGTTGCGTTCGAAAAATTCTTCCTGCGCAAGATCCGGCTCGGCGACAGCGAACCGTTCTACGAGCGGTTTGTGCTGGAACAACTCGGGATCCGGAAGATCAAGGCTGGCTAGGTCCAGCAAAAGTGAGATGTCATGAGTTCAACACGCAACATCGTCTGTCCGCACTGCAGCGCGGTCAATCGCGTTCCGGTGAGCAAACCGGCGACCGAGGCCCGCTGCGGCGCCTGCCACAAGCAGCTGTTCGAAGGCCATCCGGCGGCCGTCGACGGATCACTCTTCGACAAGCATCGCCGCGCCAATGACATTGCAGTCCTGGTCGATGTCTGGGCCGCATGGTGCGGTCCCTGCCGCGCCATGGCGCCGATGTTCGAGCGCGCGGCATCAGAGCTCGAGCCCGAGGTGCGGCTGCTCAAGCTCAACGCCGATGAGGAGCAGCGCACCAGCGCGGAATTGGGCGTGTCGGGCATTCCGGCGCTGCTGCTGTTTCGTGGCGGAAAGCTGGTGGCGAAGACGGCCGGCGCGATGGACACCGGGAAAATCGTCGCGTGGACCCGCGGCCAGCTCGCCGGCGCGCACGAAGGTTACCAACGAACCAGCAAGCCAACCCCAACAATGGAGAAGTGAAATGAATGTCGATCGTGCCGTGATGGCTTTTGCCGGAGTCATGATCCTGGCCAGCGTGCTGCTCGCCGTTTACGTCAGCCCGTACTGGCTGGCGTTGACGGCCTTTGTCGGCCTGAACCTGCTCCAGGCATCGGTCACCGGATTTTGTCCAGCGGCGATGATCTTCAACAAGCTCGGACTGAAATCCGGCTGCGCATTTTCCTGATTGCGATGGTGCCCGTATCGCCGGGGCATCCAAAAAGCCAGGCGCAACAAAAAGGGCGGCTCGCTAAGCCGCCCTTTCGCTAGTTCCATCCGATTGGCGCTATTCAGCCGCGAGCTTAAGATCGGGCGCCGCTGCGAGAACGTCGGCGTCGACCTGGGCTTCGAACTTGGCAAAATTCTTCTGGAACATGCCGACCAGGCCACGGGCGGTCTTGTCGAACTCGGCCTTGTCCTTCCAGGTGTTGACGGGATCGAGGATCTCGCTCGGCACGCCGGGCAGCGCGGTCGGCACCGCAAAACCGAAATACTTGTCGGTGCGGAATTCGACGTTGCGCAAGGAGCCATCGAGGGCCGCGGTCAGCAGCGCGCGCGTCACCTTGATCGGCATCCGGCTGCCGGTGCCGTACTTGCCGCCGGTCCAGCCGGTGTTGACCAGCCAGCAGTCGACATTGTGCCGGGCGATCAGCTCGCGCAGCATGTTGCCGTAGATGGAAGGATCCAGCGGCAGGAACGGCGAGCCGAAGCAGGTGGAGAATTCCGGCTGCGGCTCGTTGCCGAGACCACGCTCGGTGCCGGCGACTTTCGCGGTGTAGCCGGACAGGAAGTGATACATCGCCTGCGCCGGCGAGAGTTTTGCGATCGGCGGCAAGACGCCAAACGCGTCGGCGGCCAGCATCACGACGTTCTTCGGTTGGCCGGCGCGACCGGTGCGCGAAGCGTTCGGGATGAAGTCGAGCGGATAGGCCGAACGGGTGTTTTCGGTCTTCGAGCCGTCGTCGAAGTCGGGAACGCGGGTGTCTTCGTCGAGCACCACGTTTTCCAGCACGGCGCCGAAGCGGTTGCTGGCCGCAAAAATCTGCGGCTCGGCTTCCTTCGACAGCTTGATGCACTTGGCGTAGCAGCCGCCTTCGAAGTTGAAGACGCCGTCATCGCCCCAGCCGTGCTCGTCGTCGCCGATCAGCGTGCGGTTCGGATCGGCCGACAGCGTGGTCTTGCCGGTGCCTGACAGGCCGAAGAAGATCGCGGTGTCGCCCTTCGGCCCGACATTGGCCGAGCAGTGCATCGGCAGCACGCCCCTGGCGGGCAGATAGTAGTTCAACGTGGTGAAGACCGATTTCTTCATCTCGCCGGCATAATAAGACCCGCCGATCAGGACGATCTTGCGGGCGAAATCGATCGCGACGACGTTCTCGGACTTGCAGCCGTGACGTTTGGGATCGGCGCGGAAGCTCGGCAGGTGGATGATGGTCAGTTCCGGCGCGAAGTCGCGCAGCGCTCGAGCCTCGGGGCGGATCAAGAGCGTGCGGATGAAAAGCGAGTGCCAGGCGAGCTCGGTGAATACGCGGGTCTTGATCTGGAAGGTCGGATCGGCGCCGCCGTAGAGATCCTGCGCGTACAGCGTCATGCCTTCGGCATGCTTGAGGAAATCGGCGTAGAGCGCGGAGAACTGGTCTGATGTGATCGACTGGTTGCCGGCCCACCACATCTTCTCGGTAGAGGCATCGCGAACCGTGAACTTGTCCTTCGGGCTGCGGCCAGTGAACTCTCCGGTGTCCGCGCACAGCGCGCCATCGGCGGACAATACCGCTTCGCCCGCGGCGAGCGAGTATTGATAGAGCTGCGGCGCGCCGAGGTTCCAGTGCACCGTCTTGAGATTTTTTAAGCCGAATTTGTCGGCGCCGTAGGCACCGTTGCGTAGACCCGTCTCTTGCACGAAGAATCCTCCTCGAACCCGCGTTACTCGATACGCGCGCATGTCGCTTGACGCGCACTGTCGCGGTAGCCCCTGAAAACAGCCTTCCGGCTTCGGTGCGGCGACCTAATACTGGTGAACGCGGGGCTTGCCAAGCCGATCCACATGAATTGGTTTATTCGGCCGCGGCTGTTTGATCTGAGTCAATTGGATGCTGCGGCGCTTTTCGGCACTTTGCCGTCGTGGTTGCGCGACCATTCGGAACTGGCCGGATTCACCGGAAAATGCTGCATCGCACAATGAGAAAAATTTCGACGTGCCGCGGATCGGCTTCCAGCTAACCCTTTCGTGCGTATTGGCGATGACGCAGCTTTCGAATTCGGTGACCGCGAATAGCACCATCGCCTCGTCGGACGACAGCAGCGGCCGAATCTCCGTCAGCGGCGGCGGATTCGATAGTGCGGCATGACCGGAAAATTCGACGATGCCAGAATTTCATGCGGGCTTTCGGCGGGTCACATCCGCGGCTCAGCCATCGGTCGCGCCAACTTCCGCGCCGTCAAATCCGCTGCGCACGCTCAGCCCTTGGCCCGCGCCTCCTCCGCCAGCCGCACCAGCATCTTGCGCAGCGCCATTGCGCTCGTCACCCGCTCGGGAAAATCAAGCCGCAGCGTGACGCTAGCGGCCTGCATGTCGATGCCGTCAGGGTCGCAGCCGGTACAGCGCCAATCGGCAGATTCAGCGCCCAGCAGCTTGGTCGCATAGAGGTTCATCGCCTCGCGGTGATCCTCATTCATATGCTCCACCGCGCCCTGCTCGGCTTCCAGCAATTCGGCGGCGTCGCCGATTTCGGTCAGAAACTGCGCGGGCTTCAAGTCGATGATGCGGCCAAAACCGGCGACCAGATGCAGGCCCGACGGCGCGATCCGGAAGAACGAAAAGTCCTTGAAATCGACGAAGGCTTCCGCGGACGGATGCGCGTTGAGATAGCGCCGGCGCAGGAGTTTTGCGGCCTCGCCGGTCGCTTCCTCGGCGCGGCCCGCCAGCATGATCCGCGCGCCTTCCAGCGGGTCGCCGGCCACGCGTTCGTCGAGCATCAGCGAGACGCGCGCGTCGCCGAGAATGTTTTTCGTATGAAGCGCGAGCCGCGAGATCAGCAGGATCGGGGAGGCGTCGGCATGGCTGGCGACGTTGACCAGCGAGCAGTAGGGGGCGCCGCTTTCGGGCAGAAGGGTGGCGAGCGCGCCCTGCCGGCTGCGCCGCAGCAGCGAACGTGCGAGTTTGGAGGCATCAAAATGAGCGGTCGGCTGCATGGCTAGTTTCCGTGCCAACTTATTGCAAAAAAGGGCTTTTCTCGGCCAGAGAGGGTGCTATACGGGATACTGCGCATCTCCGCAGGAGCGTTTTGCGGAACTCGGTCACACTTCAGCCTAGCTTGCATTGCTCGTTGACCGCGTACGAAGCCCATTTATGCGGCGTCTGGCTGGATTGCCCGCCGTTTAAGCCACTCTCTTATTCGAAAGCAGGCTCATGCCCACAATCGCCCTGGTCGATGATGACCGCAACATTCTCACTTCCGTGTCGATCGCGCTCGAAGCCGAAGGCTATCGTATCATGACCTATACGGATGGTGCTTCGGCGCTCGACGGCTTCCGCACTTCGCCGCCGGACCTCGCGATCCTCGACATCAAGATGCCGCGCATGGACGGCATGGAAACGCTGCGCCGGCTGCGCCAGAAGTCCGACCTGCCGGTAATCTTCCTGACCTCCAAGGATGAAGAGATCGACGAATTGTTCGGCCTTAAGATGGGTGCCGACGATTTCATCCGCAAGCCGTTCTCGCAACGGCTGCTGGTCGAGCGCGTCAAGGCCGTGCTCCGCCGCGGCCAGCCGAAAGACCCGACCGCCGTGCCGAAGGAGCCGGATGCGCGCGCGCTGGACCGCGGTCTGCTGCGGATGGATCCGGAGCGCCACACCTGCACCTGGAAGAACGAGCCGGTGACGCTGACGGTAACGGAATTCCTGATCCTGCAGGCGCTGGCGACCCGGCCCGGCGTGGTGAAGAGCCGCAACGCGCTGATGGACGCGGCCTATGACGACCAGGTTTATGTCGACGACCGCACCATCGACAGCCACATCAAGCGGCTGCGCAAGAAGTTCA
>CADEDX010000171.1:0-2683 GCA_902826195.1 uncultured Bradyrhizobium sp.
CGGGCCCGCGATTTTAAGCTGAGTGAGTTCCTTCATAAGGACGCCTATCGAGAGATGGCAGAGGCGAGGGATGCGGGGGCATGAGCCTCAGCCGCGATTAGTTGCCCTCGAATGGTTAACGGTTTGTGAATTGGCGGAAGCGCCGGCGCCGCTCGCACAGGAAGCGCAACCAGCAGCGGCTGGGGCTCGGGCCACAGGCTGAGGCGGTGTGACGGGGCGCGGGGCTTCGGCCCCGTGCTCATTAGATCGACCAGACCAGCAAGGCGGGAAAAGTCGAAGAAACCACCACAAAGGTGTAAAGTTTCATTTCCGTTCGATCATACTCGGTTCCCTTCTTACTGGCGTAGGTTAGGCCTGTCGTCTCCAAGAGATTGATTACGTTTGCTCGTATGAAGTCGTGCAGCAGGGTCCATCTTGCCCGCACTTGAGTAAGTCGATGGTTGTAGAACCAAAGCAGGCCGACGCCGAAGCCAGCAACCACCACCGAACATGCGAAAATCGCCGGTTGCGCCTTCTCGAAGCTCGCAGATGCAGCCGCTAACGCGATGTTTAAAGTTGCGGCCCACTTCACGACTTCCCAGCGCTGCAGTTTGAGAGCGGCGATCAAGGCCCTCAGATCGTCGAAGACGCGCAGAAGGACGTCTATCTGGTTCTTTTGCAGATCCATTTAGTATCTCGGGGTGCGCGTGCCGACGGCTCCGGTGTACGGGTTTACGTTGCCTCGCGTAGTGTAGTTGTCCATCTGCGTGTTGTTGGGATTGGTGGCGTGCGAACTCCCAACATGGGTCCCGTGGCCGTTAACGTATGGCGAGTGTGGCTTTGCGAGCTGGAGCCGTAGCCGCTGCTGCCCGAGGATCCGTAGAGACCGCGTGACTGCGCTTGGGCGGCGGTGGCGGCCAGCAGCAAAGTCGCAGCCCAAATGACCTGCTTCATTCTCAGTCCCTCCCCATTGGTTTAATCGCGCGCGGATACAACCAAGGGTGATACGGCGAGTCGATGGCAGTAGGAATACGGAGGCGAGCAGGGCCTGCCGGAGCCAACCTATGTGTCCGGCGGGAAGTAGTGGCGCAGCACCAGGCGCACTGCGACGTAAAGAACTGCAACGATCGCCAACGGAGGGAGTAACCCTCCGCCAGTTCTCCGGATCCATGACGCCCCTCCCTCAGGCGGTGACCATACGAACGATGTTAGACGGGGCACCAACGAAGTCGGCCCAGTCACTCATCAGGGCGCGGCGCTTCTCCAGCTTGGCGCCTCGCTGGTAAGCGGCTGTGGTCTCCGATTTGTATTGTGCGCCAAAGCCGCTTCACGGACGCCATCCGGATAGTCGGTACATTCTTCGGCCCAGGTCGCGAACGTCGCGCGAAAGCCGTGCACTGTGACGTGCGAATACCCCATGCGATCGAGAACGGCGAGCATCGCATTCTCGGAGAACTCCTGGCGGTCGGCGTTGGTGAAGATCAATTCGCTTTGGTTGCCCCTGCTCAGCTCGTCGAGGATGGAAAGCGCCGGCTGGGTGAGGGGAACGACATGATCCTGATCCATCTTCATTCGTTCACCTGGGATCCGCCATATGGGACCGTTGGCAAACGCCCTGTCGATTTCGGCCCACTTGGCGCCGACGATTTCATTGGTCCGACAAGCGGTGAAGATCAGGAAGCGAAGTGCTTTCGCCGCGCGGCCCTCGGCGAGGGCGAGATCACGCATAAACTGTGCGGTGTCGGCGTAGGGCAGGGCGGGGTGATGCCGGACGACGCGCTTGGGTCGCCGCGGCAACTTCTCCCGCAGCTGCTTGGTTAGCTCAGCTGGATTGCGAAACTCGCAATCGTTGATGTCGACGTTCTTGGCTATGATGGTTTCGATCCGGCCGCGGACGCGGTTCGCGGTTTCCCGTTTTTCAACCCAGATCGGCGCCAGCAGATCGTGGATGTGACTGGGGCGGATCTCGGCAATCGTCAAGCCGCCGATCGTCGGGTAGGCGTACCGTTTGAGAGACGAGGGCAATTGGTTGCGGTGCTTGTCGCTCCATGTCGACCAGTGCTCGTCGATGAACTTCTCGGCACATTGCTGGAAGGTGGGCGCCGCCGCCGCGGTCTCCGCTGCTTGGGCTTCTTGCCGCGCGGCCCGCTTCTCCGCCACGATATCGACGCCGGGGGTGTTTCGATCGCCCTTGACCCGTAGCCTGGCGGCATCGCGTGCGAGGCGGGCGTCCTTCAGCGAAACGTCCTTGAAGGAGCCAAGCCCGTTCCAGCGTTCCTTACCGTCAAACCAGTAGCGATAGCTCCAGTTCTTCGAGCTCTCGCCGGCGACGATCAGGTACAGCCCGCCGCCATCGGCGTATTTGCCGGGCCTCGTCTCGCGTTCCACATCCAGGGGTTTGAGCTTTCCAGCCATGCGGTCCTCCAAAAAACCGTCCGCCGAACTCACGGTGCCAAGCTACGGTCGGAGCGTTGACTATCGAGAACACCAGAGACACTGAAGTACAGTGTTTCGGCGCAACGCTCTGCCTTTGCTGGGGATTCCGAACGACAGCGAACACGGGAGAACAGCATACTGGCGGAAGGGGTGGGATTCGAACCCACGGTACCCTTGCAGGCACGCCGGTTTTCAAGACCGGTTCCTTAAACCACTCGGACACCCTTCCAACCGATTGAGATCGTTCCGCTTTTGCGAAGCAATCTTT
>CADEDX010000171.1:2693-11670 GCA_902826195.1 uncultured Bradyrhizobium sp.
CTTCTGCGCTGCGCGGTACGCTTCGTCAACACGTTCGACGGCATCTTCCTGCATCCCCGGAAGGACGTGGCTGTACAAGTCCAACGTGATCCCGACCTTGCTGTGTCCGAGCCGCTCGCTGGCGATCTTGGGGTGAACGCCTCCCGAGAGCAGGGCGGTCGCGTGACTGTGGCGCAGATCGTGAAAGCGGATCCGAGGTAGATCGGCCGGCAGTTTGGCCGACAGCCGGGTCCATTCGTGGGTGAGGCTGGTTGGCTTCAAGACCGTCCCATCGATCTGCGATACAACCAACGTCTCGCCGGTAGCGCGGGCGCCGAGGCGCAGGAGTTCCTGCGCCTGCCGCACGCGGTGGGCCCGCAACTCCTCGACCGCGATCCCGGACAACGCCACGGCGCGCCCCTTACCGCTCTTCGGTGACTTGAAAGTCAGACCGGCCTTGGTCTCCTCGAGGCTCTCGGCGACGACCAAGCGACCGGCATCGAGGTTCACGTTCTTCCAGCGCAGCGCCAACAGTTCGCCTCGACGCAGGCCGCACATGACGGCGAGGAGTGCAGGGGCGAGCATTCGAGTTCCACGGAGCGCCTCAATCATCTGGACCGTTTGCGCCATGTCATAGGTACGCATCGTCTGCCGCTCGACCCTGGGCGGATCAACACCATCGACCGGATTGCGGATCAGCAGATCCCACCGGACGGCTTGGCCGAGCGCGCGCTTCAGAACCCGATGCATGTGATGAACGGTGCGGGGTGAGAGACCGCCGCCGCCGTTGCGGCGGCCGCTCTCAAGCGCTTCTGACCACGCCGCCGCGATCATCGCGGGCTTCAGCTTCGTCAGGATGGCGCCGCCGAGCAGCGGGACTATGTTCTTTAGAGCGAGGTCGGCGTATCGCTGATGTGTACTCGCCGAGACTTGCGATTTGGCGTGGGCGAGCCACCGGATCAGGAACTCGTTCAACGTTGTCTTGCTGGGGGGCTTGTATGTTTCGTCGGCGAGGGCGCTGATCAGTCGCGCCGCTTCAATCTCGGCCTGGCGCTTGGTGCCTTTGAACGTGTGCCACTTCTGGCGCGTCTTGCCGGTGATCGGGTCCTTTCCCAGGAACAGGATAATCGAATAGGTGCCTGGCGAACGCTGGAAGATCGAGCCCCTCATGCTGCTTCCTCTTTGGCTGCGGTGAGAATTTGACGGATGGATCGCAGCGCCTCAAACGGCAGTTCGGCCTCAACGGTGAGGTGGTTTCTGATACGATAGTAGGGGTGTCCGAACTCGCTGATGCCCTGACCAGGTCGGCTAAGCGCTGTAAAGAGAATGCTCGCCGAAGGCGCACTTTCGTGTCTATGGACCTGGATTGAAGTGTGGCCGCGCGGCGCTGGCGCCGGCGGAATAGGGGCGGCCGGTGAGAGCAGCCAAGCGACTGCTTCAGCGAACGTACGGCCGCCAGTCCAGAGGCAACAGTCTGCCGGTTTAGTCTTCCTGGCCGTCCTTTTGTAGCTGGCGATGACCGGAGCGAACGCGAGCGCTCGGATCCGATCGTCGGTCTCGGCCACGCCGTCCGCCGCGAGGGTCGCAATAATCATCAGGGCGACAGGGTGGGGCTCTGCAAGCGCGCCGCTTCGGCTTCCGCGTCCCTGTGGAGACGGCAGTAATCCGAGTTTGATCAGCCGTCGCTTCCGTTCGTAGAGGTGTGTCGGGCTCAAGCCCAAGATGGGCGCAAGCGTCGGCAAAATGCTCGTCAGGCTGGCCGTCACGTGATCGCCCCCAAAATGAATTGGTGTAACGTACCAAATCGTCCTTGTCAGATCAAACGAGTTGATGCAAAGCTAAGTTGGTACGTTTTACCAACTTGGAGCCAGCCATGACGAAATCGACCCGGACGCCCGCCAGCCAGATCCCATTGCTAACCTACGAGGTGCCGGAGGCTGGCGCGATGGTCGGCCTTAACCGAAACGCCAGCTATGAGGCCGCCAAGCGCGGGGAGATCCCCACTGTCAATTTCGGGAAGCTAAAGCGGGTGCCGAGGGCGGCATGGCACCGGAAGCTGCAGGCGGACGGATGCGCACTACCCGACAGCCCCGAAGCCGCCGTCGATCCCGAGGCGTGAGGCGGTGAGGTCTTCCAAACTACGAGGCCAATCGATGGAAGCGCCACGTCCGGAAGAGTTGTTGATTAAATCCATCCTTGTCGGCGATGGGCGCTTGCCTCTCTCCGAAAACACGGTCGCTGGGCTGGTCGATAGCATTCGCGAGGTCGGTCTTCTGAACCCGATTATTGTTTTCCGCGCGGCCGGCCATATGCCGACACTTGTCGCCGGCAGGCATCGGCTGGAGGCATGTAGGCGGCTCAAGATGAAGTCGATCCAGTGTCGGGTAATGAACACTGACGATAAGAAAGTCCGGACGTGGGCGATGCTGACCGAGATCGACGAGAACTTGGTCCGGCGTAACCTGTCTTCGTCGCAGCGGGCGATGCTGATAGCCAAGCGGAAAACGCTTTATGAAACGATGCATCCCGCGACGAAGCACGGCGCGACCGGGCGAGGTCGGAATAGAGATGCAAAGTCTGCACCTCTATCGTTTGCTGCCGACACAGCCGCGAAGACCGGTAAATCGAAGCGCTTGATCGAGGTTGACGCCCAACGGGGCAAGACCCTCGGCGATGACCTCGGCCGCGTCGTCGGAACCTCCCTCGACAAAGGCACCGAACTCGATGCCTTAGCGCAAATGATACCTGAAGAGCGCGAACCCATCATCGCTGCTGCCGAACGCGGCGAGAAGGTCTCCGCTAAAAAGCGCGATGTTGATGTTGACGCCAAGGAGCATTCCGAGCGTGTCAAGTGCGTCGTTGTTCACATGGCAATCCGCGACCTATTGGCAGCAATAGCGGAAGTTGCGCCGGATGAAGTTGCCGACGATCCTCGCATGAAGCCCGACGAGCGACATGCCATGCTCGAAGATCTCGCGATCATCCAGCGTTGGATTAGCCAGTGCTCGACCTCATTGGCAGCGCCGCGCACCGGGCGTGCGCCGGCATAAGTGCTGCACATGATTAAGCTGCGCCCCTACCAATCCGATGACGTTGAGCGCCTGCGCGCTGAGTTCCGTCGCTGGTTTCGGGTCTGCTACCAGCTTGCGACGGGCGGCGGCAAAACCGTCGTGTTCACGTTCATTGCCTCGTCGGCAGTGGCCCGCGGCAAGCGGGTTCTGATCCTGGCGCACCGACAGGAGATTGCCGACCAGATATCCGAAGCACTGGCGGCGATGGGGATCGAGCACGGCATGATCGCCCCAGGTCGCGCGCGGAGCGACTGCCAGGTGCAGGTCGCGATGGTCGGAACGTTGATCCGGAGGTTCGCAGATCAGCCTACGGATTTTGATCTCATCGTCGTCGACGAGGCGCATCACGCGGCGGCGGCGTCTTGGAAGAAGATACTGGCCGCGTTTCCGCGCGCAAAAGTGCTCGGTGTCACCGCGACGCCGGAGCGTCGCGACGGCAAGCCGCTCGATATGTTTCAGGTCATGGTCGTGGGTCCGGATACGCGGACGCTGATCGATAACGGCCATCTGTCGGAATTCGTGATGTACGCCCCCGACGGCGCCCCAGATCTGTCTCGGGTCCAAACGCGCGCCGGCGATTACGATGTCGGTGGGCTCGACGCTGTCGTGAACCGCGCCGTCGTCATTGATAGCGCAATTGCCCATTACAGCCGGATCTGCCCTGGCGCTCCCGCGATCGCGTTTTGCGTGACCATCGAACACTCGCTGGCGGTAGCCAAGGCGGCGCGAAAAGCCGGGTTTCGTGCCCAGCACATCGATGGCTCGACGCCACCCAAAAAGCGCC
Organism: uncultured Bradyrhizobium sp.; assembly: GCA_902826195.1. Taxonomy (GTDB): domain Bacteria; phylum Pseudomonadota; class Alphaproteobacteria; order Rhizobiales; family Xanthobacteraceae; genus Bradyrhizobium. The sequence continues at coordinate 6,528 of CADEDX010000171.1, forward strand.
GCGCGCTGATCAGGGCGCTCGGCGCCGGCAAGCTCGACATCCTCACGAATTGCGACCTGATTTCCGAGGGCGCCGACATCCCGATCGTGACGACGGCGATGCTGCTGCGCCCGACGAAATCCCTTGGCTTGCACCTGCAGCAGGTGGGCCGCGTGCTGCGCCTGGCGCCGGGGAAACGCGAGGCGATCATTCTCGATTGCGTCGGCAACCTGGCGCGGCACGGCCCGCCGGACGCGGTGCGAGCATGGTCGCTCGAAGGGCGCCGCAAGAAGCAGACCCAGCCTCCGGAGATCATGAAATTCCTCCGCCGTTGCCCGGCATGCGCGCGGGTCAACCCGCGCGGCACGGCGGCCTGTGAGTGCGGTCAGATCCTCCGGCCGACGCCGGAGGAAGTCCGGATCGCGGCGATGGCGCGGGTTTCAACCCCGGCGGTCCGGGAGCAACTGCGCTCGGTCTCGTATCGCAAGGCCTGCAACTGGGCTGGCGCCGACGTGGAGCGGCTTCGACAGGTCGCCAAAGCCAGAGGCTACAAGGTCGCTTGGGTCGCCAATCGGCTGCGGGAGATCCGGGAGCAACGAAATCAGCGGAGGGCGGAGGCGGATGGCTAGAAAACGATCGAGGCCCGCCGCGATCAACGGCGAGCCTCGCAACGAAACGAGCAGCTTGGAGGCGAGCTCAGTTGAAAACGCTAATCCAGTTCTCGAAGCCGGGCAAGCGCCGCGAAGCCGGGGGAGGCCGGCAGGTGCCAAACCGTTCCATGAGCGGCCGGTGCGGTTCGATCTGGCACTCCTCGCGGTTCTGGAACGGCACGCTCCGAACCTGGAGCCGGCATTGGCGGCGGATGTCGCGGCCTCGCTGGCATCGCCCCGAGCCAAGCCGGAACTCGAAATATTTCCCGACGAAATCGGCTGCGTCCGCATCGGCTTCCAGGGACTGCGCGAGCGCGGCAAGTATTTGAGGAAACTGTACAGCGCTGAGATCAGCAGATTATCACCGGAAGACGCAGCCTGGATCGATGTCTCGGCGCGGCGGCTGGTGACGATGTGCCGGGCGATCGCTCGATGCGGTAGCGATCCTGCGCGGCGGGAAGTCTTCACCTTGATCGCCTTCAGCGAATTGGCGGCGCTTGCCGCTCTCGGTTGGGCCCCAACCCTTGTGAGTATCGCCGCGCGAATGGGCGATGCGCCGATGACCTGGCCTTCCGCGCCGGTCGGCGCGGAGGGAGAGCATCTGGCCGGGATCGCGATGCAGCTTTCCGCGAAAAAATCGGCGCCCGAATTTAATTCCCCACCCTTCGGTGTAAGTCCGCGCGTACCGTCCCCGTCGCCAACTACGAACGTCAACCAGACGGATGCGACGATGGATCTGCTCTACGGCCTCGGAAAGATAGCGGCGTTCGTGAACATGACCGTCGGCCAGGTGCAGCACCTGCACCGCAGCGGCGATCTGCCGACCTTCAAGCTGCGCAAGAAAGTCTGCGCCCGCAAATCCACCCTCGAGCACTGGCTCGCCGAGCGTGAAGCGGCTGGAAGGGGACTTGCCCAGTGAATATGGAATTCCAGCCCGACGAGGAAGATTTCAATCCGTTAGGGACCAGTATCTGGCCGACCGCGCACGCTCCCAATGTCCGTTCGCTTAAATTCGTCAAGTTCGCAGACGTCAAGTTGCCCTCCGGCTCCCGGTATTTGGTCAAGGGCATTCTGCCCACTACGGGGCTTGTCGTGCTCTGGGGCGCCCCGAAATGTGGGAAGAGCTTCTTTGCCTTCGACCTCACTGTGCATGTTGCCGCGGGATGGGAATACCGAGGCCGCAAAGTCAAGCAACGATCCGTGGTCTACTTCGCCCTCGAAGGGCAGGAAGGCTTTGCGGCGAGGATAGATGCCTTTCGGAAGGCCAATCTTGTTGAGGACGACCTTCCGTTTTTCTTGAGCGCGGATCGCATCGTACTGCCTCAGGATGGCGAGGCGATCGTTGGTTCTATTCGCCGGCAGTTCCCTGACGTCAGCCCGGGCGTGGTGGTTCTCGACACGCTCAACCGCTCGATCGCCGGCAGCGAAAACGACCCTAAAGACATGGGCGCCTATGTCCGCGCCGCCGACGCTATTCGAGAGGCATTCGAGTGCGCCGTGATCGTCATCCATCACTGCGGCGTGGAGGGTATGAGACCTCGGGGACACACGTCACTCACCGGCGCGGCGGATGCCCAACTGGCGGTCAAGCGCGACAAGGACGGCAACATCGTCACCACCGTCGAGTTTATGAAGGACGGACCCGAAGGCGACCAGATTGTGAGCCGGTTGAAGCTCGTATCCCTCGGGGTCGACGAGGATGGCGACGAGATGACCTCCTGCGTGATCGAGCCGGTTCTCCTGGCGGAGGATGGTCCGCAGGTGTCAAAACAAACCGCTCGTGCATTACAGATCCTCAGAGACTGCCTTGCGTCTCAGGGCGAGTTACCGTTGTCGGTAGAGAATGTGCCGATCGGAACCCGGACAATTTCCAAAAATCAGTGGCGTGACGCCTGCTACGAAAAGATGTTCGTAAAGCACGCCACCCAGACAGCGAAACAAAAGGCTTTTGTCCGGGCTGTCGATGCTCTGATCGACAAAAAAATCATTTCAAAACAGGGAGATGTTGTGTGGGTGAACTGATGCCCGGACAAGCCGGACAAACCCCGGACAATCACCATTTGTCCGGCGACACCCTTACCCGGACAGACCGGACATATACCTTTAGGTATGTCCGGATGTCCGGTGTCCGTCCTGAAGGTCGTCTGAGGCAGAAGCCGCCGCGCTTACGCGGCGGCCTTCTCCACAACATCGCGCATCAGGTGATGCATGATGCATCGAGACGTCGGGTCGTGGGTGTGGTGGCGCGGGACAAAGTGTTCTCTGTCGTCGGTCATCATCGCCACGCTGCGATCGGGACAGAATGTCCCACACCATCGAAGGGGTTATCGATCGCGTGCACGATGCATGGGCACAGGCCCTTCACCGTGGCGCACAGCGCCCCGCTGGCTGGCTCGCCACTCAACCCCACAACACCGCGTCCGCACGCGCCCCAGCGCACGGACGCCCCGCACCGCTCGAGCAGGAGGCCTTGTGATGCCATGCCGTTTAGGGACCGTATCCGTGAGGCTGTTCCGTGCGCGCGCGAGGCGCGCAGCATTTGTGCATATTCGCAATTTCAAAAACCGCACTTTTGTGTTGGAGGGGTAGCTCGGTGATTGCAGGCTCAATTCGTCGAACTGGTTTTGCCGGCAGACCGCTGGCGTTGCGCCGGGCGGTTCTAGTGGCCCTCGAGCGCCGGCCGTGGCAGACCTCGGCTGAGATAGCCGGGTGCTGCTTCAGCCGCGGGGGTGTTCATGCTCGGCCAGGCTGGCGCCGGTGCTCGGTTTCGGAACTTGTCTCGACCAGGCGCGCGCTCCGCCATCTGATCGCTGGAGGCAAGGTCGAGGTGCGGCATCACCGGAACCGTTGGCGAGTGTTCGTCTTGCGGCGCGATGAGCCGCTGCGGCGCCGGCGGAAACCTCTCGCAGGGGGCCGCCGTTGACGGATCAGATCGACCAGATGGCGGCCGACCTCGAGCAGTTGCACCGGCAGCATGCGGGTGAACTTTCCGACCTGGTCGAACGCCAGGCCGGCGAGCGCGCCGAGCTCGTTGCGCGGATGCGCATCGCGCTCGCAACCGCAGAGCCTGCGACCGACGTCGAGCCGCGCCCATCAAAGCCGCGCCGGTCCTATCGACCAACCGGAACCGAGGAATGGATGCACGTCGTGCACGCCGCCCATGAACTCGGGTTTAGCCGAAGCAAGTGTTGGCGTGAGGCGGGCAAGCACGGCGCGCAATTCCCGCACTCGACGCAGCATGTCGACATCAGTCGGCTCCGGTACCTCTCGCCTCGGGCGCGTGGAAAAATTGAAAAGTGACATCCGGCGCGCCTTCGACGAATGTTCGGATCTCACTCCAAGACAGGATTGCAAACGATGACGAACTTAACTCAAGCCGACGTCGATCAGGCGGTGCGCGCCGAGCGCCACCGCCACCGCCTCGTGCTCACCTCGGCTGCCTTCAGAGGCCGCGAGGCCGCCGCGCTCCACATGCTGTCCTCGACCAACCTGGCCTCCGCGGAAATCATCGCCGCGCTTGCCGGCATGACACCAGCCGGGCAGCCGCAACATGTTCACCCGAGTGACGCCCAGGGAGGGCAGCAGAACGACTTCGCAAAAGGTCGGGAGATCGCGGCGACCCTTCCGTCGGAGTTGCGAAAGTGACTGCGACCGCGCAGCCGACCGAGGCGCCGCGCGATCTGAATGCCGAGCTGGCCGAGGCGCGACGGCAACTTGCAGAGGCTGAAGCGGAGGCGGTCGCGATCGCCGGGGAGGAAGAGAACGCGCTTGCCTCTGACGTCACCTACGCCAGTTTCATTCGTCGCGGAAAGGTGCAAGCCAAGGAGGTCGAGCGTCGCCGAGCGGCAGTCACGGCGGCGAAGATCGCCGTCGACGACGATCTCGCACGAGGCGAACTCGAGGCGGCCGAGCAGGACTATGCGGACACGGCGGCGCGCAATCGCAAACTTCTTGAGGAGCGCCTTCCCGCATTTCGTCGACGCGTGGTGCCTGAGATCCTGGATCTGCTCGCCGCTCTGGCTCGGGACCAAATCGACTGCGAGCGCGTCAACAACTTCGTCGCCTCAAGCCGCAGGATCCAGAATGCGGACGCAGCCGCTCGCTCGATGCCGGCTATCAACTCAAAAATCCTGAGTTCGGAAGTGGTGAACTTGTGGACGATCCAGGGCGGCCGAATTTTGACCGACCAGGACGCCGTTCAGTTCGACGACAACGGGCAGGCCTTTGTGGCGCAGGGTGGTGCCAAGTTCTGGGCCGTTCAAAAGCAGTTTTTGCGGGTCGAGGAACAACTCTTTTCGCCCGCCCGCGGCAGCAAGCCGTTGTGGCAATCGATCGTCATACCGGGCCTAAGTTTAAGCGATGCTGCGGTATACGAGGGTCCGAAAGCACGGTCGCCGGCGGACGCGATCCGGATGCTTAAAGCCGCCGAGAACGAGGCGCTGACGACCTACACGGTGCGTCCTGCGACGAAGGTTAGTTTTGAGCCGCTCGATGCTGATGGAAACGAGATCCGT
>CADEDX010000172.1 GCA_902826195.1 uncultured Bradyrhizobium sp.
CTGCGCCTACGCGCTTTCGCTGCAGCTTGCCTTTCTTGCTGCATCCGACGGGGCCGACGCCCAATCAACCCTGCCACAGGCTGACAGTCAACGCACCGGGCCGGAACAGCCGGGCCATCTCGCGGCGGATGTCCTCTATCCAGCTTTGCGATAAACCACGCGGATTTCGTTCGGCCATTTCGGGGTGACCCGTTATGGCCGGGCCCGACGCACGCTGTCCGGAAATACGTGCCATCCGCGAACAGTCGTGCGTCGGGCCACTGCAACAGTGCGTGCCCGGCCGTAGCTTCGGGCGTAGGAGACAAAGTTGCGACACTCGCTCATCTATCACATGTGTTTGCCAGACGTTTGGACGAAAGCGAAGGAGAGCGAATATCGTTGTCCGTCGTTAGAAAGCGAGGGATTCATCCATTGCTCGACACCCGATCAACTCATTGAGGTGGCCAACTATCTGTTCCGGGGTCAACGCGGACTTGTATTGCTCGTCATCGATCCAAATCGCGTGATTTCGCCTATCCGGTACGAGGATGTTGGCAATGGAGAACTTTATCCGCACATATATGGGCCTCTCAACCCGAACGCCGTAGTCGCTGTCGAACCTTTTGAACTGAAGGCGGACGGAACCTTCGTGCTGCCGCAACGCGTCCACTGATTGATCACGAGGACGATCGGTCTATGCGCTGTGTCTGGAGGGGCCGTCGCGAAGGCGGGCGACGTTCAGGGTCGCTTTGCAGCGAGATCTGATGGGTGCTGACGCCCTTTCAACAAAATGCGGGGGCGCGCAATCAACCTTGTGGACGACATCCCGTCAGGGAGACACGACAATCTTTGTGACAGCAAATTGTGCATGTGAGCGCTGCGATATTCGGGACCCCGGATATCGCAGCGTTCACCCGCCCTCTCCTCGCTACAACTTCGCCTTCAGCGGCACCCGGAACGTCCTGAAGCCGTCCACCTCGGGAAACAGATTGGCAACGTCGCGCGAGGTGAGCACGACGGCGGCAGGGACTTCGCCATTGATCAGCCGATCGATCGCGCTGGCCTTGGCTTCGCTGAAGTGGACTTCGGCGGCGCCCGCCGCCATCAGCGCGGCACTGACGCGTCCGCTCGAGGCGGACTGCTTCTCGGTGATCGCGATGTTCTTGTAGTTCAGGTCGGACAATGAATTGATCCCGGGGCCCGCCAGCACCAGCGCGACCAGATTGTCGGGATCATCTAGCGATACGGATGCGGCCTTTGCGATCTCCCTGGCCTTGCTAGGCGTCATGGCAAGAGTGGGCGCAACGGGTGCTGTGGCAACTTCAAGCGTCGCCGGCGGCGGCAATGCGATTTCGGCCTTCGCCTCCGACTTGACCTCAGGCGCGGGCGGCTTCGATGCGAGTTCCTTGGAGGCAGGTGCCTCGGCGGGCTGCAACGGTGCGGTAGCGACTGTTTGCGCCGGCGCCGGAGGGGTGGCACTCTCCACCTTGGGCTCCGGCTTTTGAATGGCCGCGGTGGTCTCGTCGACAGGCTGCGCCGTCGTCACGGCCGCCATGGCCGGCGGCATTGCCTTGGACATTGCCGGAGACGCCGCGTTTGGCGCGGCGATCTTCTTGCTGTTCGACGCCTTAGCGGCGGGCGCGTTGCCGCTCGACGCCGTCCTGGCGGTATGCAGCGCGGTGCGGGCAACCGGGGCAGCGTGTCTTGCCGCAGGCGCGCGGGCCACGGGATCGACCCGTTCGAATCCGGCCTCGGGTGGCACCGCGACGATGATCTCGCGCTTCTGGTGACGCCGGCCCGCCTGCGCCTGGTAGGACCAGGCCATGTAGGACTGGCACGCGCGACTGCAGGGTTGTCCGTCGATATAGACGACATCGGGAGAATCGAGCGGTTGTGCCTGCAGCGTTCCGGCCGAACCGAGGAACAGGAACAGGGGCAGCAAGGTCCAATGTCTCGACATGATAACTCCGTTTCAACGCGTATGCAGCGGAACCGGCCTGAAGGCCCTGCGCGGGGAGCTACGGGGTGGCCGGATACGGAGTTTCAAAAAAGGACACCCCATCTACTTTGCATGGGGTTGTTTTCGAGATTTTGTGTTTGCGGGTGCGGTGAGCCGCCAAAACAGCATCGCGTCATTGCGGGAGCGACGATGAATAGGCGATTAGCGAAGCGTAATCCGCCACTTCGATGGGGCGTCAGGCAGGCTTCGAATGCCGAGATCGCTCGTTGCCGGCTAGCGGATTACGCCGACGGCTAACTAATCCGCCCTCCTAATTCGGCACCGCACGCTTGGCGATTGCCGGCCCGTTGGCGTTGACCGTGACGCCACGCAGCAGGTTGAACGCGGTGGTCAGCGCCTTGTCGTCCTTCTCGTTCGGCGGAACCCAGGCCTGCGAGCCGCCCTGCTCGGCGCCGTCGGCCGCAAGATGGCCGCGCATCGAGGCTTCGCCCTTCAGCTCGGCGCGGCCTTTCATCTCGTCCGGCACGTCCTGCAGCACCTCGACATCCGGCGCGATGCCCTGCGCCTGGATGGAGCGGCCGGACGGAGTGAAGTAGCGCGCCGTGGTCAGCGCCAGCGCACCATTGCCGGCGCCGAGCGGAATGATGGTCTGTACCGAGCCCTTGCCGAAGGTGCGCGTACCGATCAGCGTGGCGCGCTTGTGGTCGCGCAGCGCACCGGCCACGATCTCGGACGCCGAGGCCGAGCCGCCGTTGATCAAGACCACCAGCGGCTTGCCCTTGGTGATGTCGCCGCCGCGCGCGGTGAAGCGCTGGGTTTCCTCAGCCGTGCGGCCGCGGGTGGAAACCACCTCGCCGCGCGACATGAAGGCGCTGGACACGGATACCGCCTGGTCGAGCAGTCCGCCGGGATTGTTGCGGAGGTCAACGACATAGCCGGCGAGCTTGTCGGACGGGATCTCCTTGTTGATGCTGGCGATGGCCTTCTTCAACCCGTCGGTGGTCTGCTCGTTGAAGCGGGAAATCCTGATGTAGCCGATGTCGCCGCCTTCGGTCCGGTAGCGTACCGGCCGCACCCGGATGATCTCCCGGACGATCGCGATATCGAGCGGTACAGCTGCGCCCTTGCGCGCGACCTTCAGCCGGATCTTGCTGTTGGCGGGGCCCTTCATCCGGCTCACCGCCTGCTCCAGCGTCAAGCCCTGGATCTGCTCGTCGTCGATCTGGGTGATCACGTCGCCCGACAGCATGCCGGCCCTGGCCGCGGGCGTATCGTCGATCGGCGTCACCACCTTGACGAGGCCGTCTTCCATCGTGACCTCGATGCCGAGCCCGCCGAACTCGCCATGCGTGGTCTCCTGCATGTCGCTCCAGCCCTTCTCATTCATGTAACGCGAATGCGGGTCGAGCGCGGAGATCATGCCGTTGATGGCGCCCTCCATCAGCTTGGAATCGTCGGGCTTCTCGACATAACTGGTCTTGATCCGCTCAAACACGTTGCCGAACAAATTGAGGTGGGTATAGGCGTCGGAACGCGCCGCAGCCTTCGCCGCCGCGACCCAGCTGGTGCCCAGTGATCCCGTCACGGCGAGAGTCAGACACACGCCCGTCACCGTGCCGAGGAGAAAGGCAAAATTCCTGCGCATGCTGGAGCGCCCCTTGTTTTTATAAGTGGACGCCCGCGATTCCCCTGAATCGGCGCCCCTGTCCCAAGCGAGCAACTCACAACGGCTTTTTGGTCGGATCAAGGCACGGCCGCCCCCGGACCACTAAGGCCTTGCCGGTGTGATTTTGATGCACCCGCATGTCGTCCGCGTCATGCGGCCGCGGATGTTACGGTTTGGTTGGGCTATTCGGCCTCCTGCAGTCCGTTCTGCCAGGTCGAGGGCCGGGTTCCAAAACCGCGCTTGGCGCGGGTGCCCAGCCAGTAGCCGAATTGCGGCGGAACGTTGCGGAACGGTCCCTCCACGCCGAGCTTGAGCGCGGCATCCATCGGCCAGTTGGGATTGTTGAGGATTTCGCGGCCCACTGCGATCAGGTCGGCCTGACCGTCGCGCAAAATCTGCTCGGCCTGGTCACCGTGGATGATGAGGCCGACCGCCATCGTCATGATGTCGGCATGGCGCCGGACATATTCCGACAGCGGCACCTGATAGCCGTATTTGATTTCCTTACCGAGGATCGGCGCCACTTCGGTGATGCCGCCGGACGAACAGTCGATGACGTCGACGCCTTTGGTCTTCAGGATCTTCGCCAGCCGCGCGCTCTCATCCGGTCCCCATCCGGCATTGTCCTCGACCGAGAGGCGGACGAACAGCGGCTTTTCGTCGGGCCAGTGCGACCGCACGGCTTCGGTGATCTCGATGATGAAGCGCATGCGGTTGGCTTCGGAACCGCCATATTCATCGGTGCGCTGGTTGGATCGCTCCGACAGGAACTGGTGCACGAGGTAGCCGTGCGCGCCGTGCAGTTCCAGAACGTCGAAGCCGGCTTCATGCGCGCGTCGGGCGGCGTTGCCCCACGCCTGCACCAGGTCCTTTACCTCGCCGCGCTCCAGCGCCTTCGGCACCGCCCATTTCTCGCTGTGGGCGATCGCGCTCGGGGCGACCGGCGACCAGGCATCCCAGTCGTCGATATCGGCCGTACGCTGCAGCGGGCGATCACCTTCCCACGGCCGCGTTGCGCGCGCCTTACGGCCGGAATGGCCGAGCTGGACGCCGGCGACCGAATTCTGCTGCTTGATGAATTTCACCAGCCGCCCGAGCGGTTCGACAAAGGCATCGTCCCAGATGCCGAGATCGCCGACCGTGCCGCAGCCGCGCCGCTCGACCTTGGTCGATTCGACGACCACGACGCCGGCCCCGCCAGCGGCGAACTTGCCGGCGTTCATCAGATGCCAGTCGGTCGGAAAGCCCTTCAGGGCCGAATATTGATGCATCGGCGGCACCACGATGCGGTTCTTCAGCGTCACGCCGCGGATCGTCATTGGAGAGAAAAGCAGCGTTTCCGTCATGGTCATTTCCTCAGCTGAGACATCATTGACCCGGCACCGCGCCGGGCGTGTCTTCTTGTTATTGCTTGGCGGCGCCCTCGGCGGACTTTGCCTTCGGCTTGGCCGACGGTGTTTTCGCTGCGGCTTTCGGCGGTGCGCTCTCGCTGCGCACCGTTCCCCAGGGATCCGTCTTCTGCTGTTCCGGGATGTTGCCGAGCGACCGGCGATAGGCCCGCTCGGCGTCCCTCTCGGCCGCGATTTCCGCAGACGTCTTCGGCTTGTCCTCCTCGCCGTATTTGGCAGGACCCTTTTGGGCCAGAGCCGACCCGGTCAACAGCCCGATCACGGCGATGGCGCCCAGAACTTTACAGACGGCTTGCATCCAACTACTCCCTGAAGCTTGGCGACAAGCCTTAGCACAGCTTGCGGACGGGCTTAAGCGCCGAGATTGCGGCCTCGAAGCAAATCCCAGTGGCGGCCGTTGATCGGGCCGGCCCGGTTTTGTAAACGATTGCCATGAATTCGCCGCTCGCGCCCTCCTCCGTCGACGTCCTACTGTTCGATCTCGGCCGGGTCGTGCTCGACATCAATTTCGATTCCGTGATGGCGACATGGGCGGAGCACGCCGGATGCACGCCGGCCGATCTGGCCAGCCGGTTTGTCGTCAACGACAGCTTCAAGCATCACGAGACCGGCCGAATCGACGACGCCGCGTTCTTTGCGGATCTGCGCCGATCGCTCGGCATCAGCCTGTCGGATGCGCAGTTCCTGGAAGGCTGGAACGCGATCTTCGCCGGCGAGATGCCGGGCATCGCGCCGCTTTTGGCGGGGGCGGCGCAACGGCTGCCGCTCTATGCGTTTTCCAACACCAATCCGGCCCATGTCGCGCATTTCTCCCAGGCCTATGCCGGGGTGCTCGGCCATTTCCGGGAGGTTTTCCTGTCCTCCAGCATCGGTTTGCGCAAACCCGACGCAGAGGCCTATGATCATGTGATAAAGGCGATCGGCGTGCCGGCGTCGCGGATTTTGTTTTTCGACGACTCGGACGCCAATATCGAAGGTGCACGGGCGCGCGGCCTTCGTGCCGTCCACGTGACATCGGTGGATGACGTGGCGCGGGCACTCACCGCACTCGAAGTCTAGGGAGTTGTGCCCGTGGCCCTGATGCCCGTCGCCGATGCGCTTGCCGCGATCCTTGCCGGCGCCGAACCATTGCCCGAGGAAGCGATCGCGCTCGATGCCGCATACCATCGCGTGCTGGCGCGCGACGTCGCGGCACGGCGGACGCAGCCGCCACAAGCGATGTCGGCGATGGATGGCTACGCCGTGCGCGCCGCGGACGCCGTCGATATCTCCGCGCGACTGAAGGTGATCGGCGAGGTCGCCGCCGGCCGTCCATTCGAGCGCAAGGTCGGCAAAGGCGAGGCCGTCCGAATCTTCACCGGGGGCGTGATCCCTAACGGCGCCGACGCGGTCATCATCCAGGAAGATACCGCCGTCGATGGCGACCACATCACCATCACCGAAGCCGCCGCGCCGGGGCGGCATATCCGGGCCGCCGGCGTCGATTTCCGCGAGGGCGACGTGCTGCTCAAGCACGGACGCCGCCTCAACGACCGCGATCTGTCGCTTGCCGCCGGCATGAACTATCCGGAGTTGGCGGTACGCCGTCGGCCAAAAGTCGCCGTGCTCGGCACCGGCGATGAGCTGGTGATGCCGGGTACTACCCCCGGCCCCGGCCAGATCGTCTATTCCAACGGCTACGCCTTGCGGGCGCTGGCGCGCGCCGAGGGCGCCGAGGTCGTCGATCTCGGCATCGCCGCCGACACCGTGGCGGCGACCACGCAGGCCATCCGCCGGGCGCGCGAGTTCGAAGCCGATATCATGATCACCATGGGTGGCGCTTCCGTCGGCGACCATGACCTCGTCAAGCGCTCGCTGGAGGCCGAAGGCACGGCCATAGCGTTCTGGCGGATCGCGATGCGGCCGGGCAAGCCGATGATGCACGGCCGCCTCGGCGCCATGCGCGTGATCGGCCTGCCCGGCAATCCCGTCTCCTCCTATGTCTGCGGTTTCCTGTTTCTGGTGCCGCTGATTCGCGCCCTATTGGGCCGCGACACCATCCATCACATGCGCGAAAGCGCGGTGCTGGGACGCGACCTCGCCGCCAACGACCAGCGCGAGGATTATCTGCGCGCACGGCTCGAGGCGCGCACGGACGGGCCGCCGGTTGCGGTGCCGGTGACCCACCAGGACTCCTCGCTGTTGGGGAATCTCGCTGCGGCACGGGCACTTGTGGTACGTTCCCCGTTCGCACCCGCCGCGGCCAGGGGATCGCCCTGCGAGTTGCTTCGGCTGCCGGAATGACGCCCTGACCGGCGGCGTCAGCCAAAGCCCCGATGCGTTCACCGGAAATTAAGTGGTTGCGGAACACATATCGAACATATAGTGTCCGTTCATGATTTGTTTCGACTGCTAGTGTCCATGGTTGGGGTTGGGGGACTCCTGCACTGGACCTGACTACTCGGGACTGAAGACGACGCCAACCGGGGGATTGCTCGCGATGCTTACGCGCAAACAGTACGAACTTCTGCGTTTCATCAATGAACGGCTGAAGGAAGCCGGCGTACCGCCCTCCTTCGACGAGATGAAGGACGCGCTCGACCTGCGTTCGAAATCGGGAATTCATCGACTCATTACGGCGCTGGAAGAGCGCGGCTTCATCCGCCGCCTGCCCAACCGCGCCCGCGCCATCGAAGTCATCAAGCTGCCCGAGTTGGCCGCCGCCGCCGGCAGCCGTCGCGGCTTCACGCCGAGCGTCATCGAAGGCACGCTCGGCAAGCGCACGGCGAGCGCGCCGGCCGCAGCCGACGACGGTGAACGTCCGGTGTCGGTGCCCGTGATGGGCCGGATCGCCGCCGGTACGCCGATCGAGGCGCTGCAGACCCGCAGCCATACCATCAGCGTGCCGCCGGACATGCTCGGTTCCGGCGAACACTACGCGCTCGAAGTGCGCGGCGATTCCATGGTCGATGCCGGCATTCTCGACGGCGACATGGCGCTGATCCAGCGCAACGAGAGTGCCGACACCGGCGACATCGTGGTGGCGCTGATCGACGAGGAGGAAGCCACGCTCAAGCGCTTCCGCCGCCGCGGCGCGTCGATCGCACTGGAACCGGCTAATGCCGCCTACGAAGTGCGCATCCTTCCGCCCAACCGGGTGCGGATCCAGGGCAAGCTGATCGGCCTGTACCGCAAGTACTGACCTGCGTTCGCCGGAATGCCCGCGACGCGAATCCAGCCCCGGCCCTACGGCCGGGGTTTTTTGCTGCGTGCACGAGCCGGGGTGCGTTATCGCGTTTGTGATCGAGAGCGCAGTGCACTAGCCGCAGAAATGCCCCGAAGCGATAAAAAGCTCTGCATCACGTCCAATGATAGAGGCCTGTGCCTCATACCGGACACGGGTCAGCTATCTCAATCGAGGGAGCCATCCGATGTGCGACTACAGCCTGCATGCCGTCGCGAGCCGGCCTGCCAAGGTCGGCGAGACGCTGATCACCACAACCTTCCGCGGCACGTCGACCCGCGGCTTTGCTTCAGAGCAGGAACCGGCGGTTGCCGTCTGCATGCTTCCGGGCACTGAACTCGCGTTCGCCGAAGAAGTCCGATACGACAGCCGCTGGATCTGGACGCGAACCACCGACTGGCGCGTCGGCAAGTTCAACCAGATCGAGCCTGAAGTGTCCGAGCGTCACCATGATTCGATCGAATTCCCGGACGGCAGCCACGTGCTGGTGACGCAGCTTTGCCGGGACCAGCGCGCGACCGTGCTGCAATTGCCGATAACCCAGGGCGAGCGCGCTGCGAAGCTGACGGGCACCCAGCCGGCCCCATCCACCGTCACCGGATAAGAAACCTGAGCCCCCGATCCGCCGGTTCAGCCCGGCGGATCATGTGCTATGGTTTTCGGAGAACGCGTCGCCGAGAGGCAGTCGGTGGTCAACAAGGTTACATGGCAAAAGACCGGACGAGTGACCGAGCCGGGACGCTACATGTTCCGCTACGGCTGGCTCACCGTCACCCCCGAAGATCTCGCGGTCTGGCAAAAATTCCCCGAGGCGGCGTTCACGCTGGTCAGCCTGCCCTCGTCCGCCGATGCGCCCGACGAATATCATCTCGGCGCGTTCGAATTACCGGCTTAACCCGCAGCGCCCGCGATCGACGAGCATTGAGAGACTATTCATCCGCCGGCAGGTCCGCCTCGGCCGGCGTGGCATCGACCGCGCGCGGGGCACGACGCGCGGTGCCAGAACACTGGCGTCTGCCTCGCTCTCGCCGGCGGCTGCCGGCGCCCACGGGCGGTCGATGCCTCTCGGCCTCACCGCCTCGACGACAAATCCATCGCGCCCCCACCGCACCCAGCCGCCGCAAGCGGTCGGCGTCGATGACGGAGGCCGCACACGACGCGGGCGCCTGTCTAAGCGTGACGATCAAGGCCGCGCGCTCGCAATCGTCCGACAGCGCCTCGGGTTTGTAGGTCTGCGCGATCAGGCCGCCGCCGGCCGACTGCATCATGCAACCGAGATCGTCGCAGGAGACGCCTGCGGTCAGCGACGCATCCGCCGCCGTGCGCGAATCCGCGTCCGCCGCCAGCCACTCCTTCAGCAGGAACGAATCCTACGAGCCTTTCACGGCGTGCATCAGATGCAGTCTTCCGTCGCTGCCGCGCACGCCGACGTGGCGGCCGTCGGCAGAGATCAAGATGTCCGGCTGCGGCGCCCCCGCCTCCCACAGCGCCGCGAACAGATCAGCAGCGCGCCCGACCAGCGCAGCGGCGTACGCAACAGACCGAACAGGATGATGCCGAGGCTGGCCGCGATCAGCGGGCCGATGCCGAACGCAGGCACCCGACCGACGGCGCCGGGCAGCGCCGCCACCCATTGCGTCACGAAAATCATTCAGTCGATGCCGATGCCCATCATCGCCCAGAACAGGCGATCGAAGCCGACCGGCATCGCGGCGAGACCGAGCAGGCCCGCCGGCATCACGACGGCAGAAACAACCGGCATCGCCGCGAGATTGGCGAGCACGCCATAGGGCGTGACGCGATGAAGTGAAACGCCGCATACGGCATGGTCGCGAGTCCCGCCACCAGCGAGGCCAGCAGCAGCATCGATATCTCGCGGCCGCCCCACAGCGCCACGCTGGCGGTCGCGCCATGGTCGGCGGTCGCGAACAGGCGCGGCATGCCGATCTGCACCAGCGCCACCAGTCCCAGCGTTGCCGCGAATGACATCTGAAAACTCGGATGCACCAGCGCTTCCGGCGCCGCTGATAGTACTATCAATGCCGCGACAGCGCGTGTGCGAAACGTGATCGCCCGGCGATCGACCATCACCGCGATCAACACCACCGCTGTCATGAAGAACGAGCGCTGCGTGGCGACTTCCGCGCCCGACAGCAGCAGATAGAACGCGGCGGCAACCAGCGCTGCCGCGGCCGACCATTTCTTGATGGCAAAGCCCACGGTCAGCACCGGAAACAGCGCCAGCAGCGCCCGCACCGCAAAGAACATCACGCCAGCGACGACCGCCATGTGATAGCCGGAGATGGATAGCACATGACCGAGGCCCGAGATGAACGTCGCATCGTTCACCGGCGGTGAGATCGCGTCGCGCCGCCCGGTCAGGAGCGCGGTGGCAATCGCGCGCTTGTCGCCCTCCAGCCTGGCGCCGATCCGCGCGTCGATCGCATCGCGCAGACCTTGCATCACGGCCAAATAGCGCAGGCGCCATCCCCCGCCCTCGGGCGGATCCTTTGCCTTGATCGCGCCCTTCACGAATCCGGAGGCGCCGATGCCGGCAAAAAAACATGTCGCGGCTGAAATCGTAGCTGCCCGGCCACACCGGGGTGAGCGGCGGCAACAGCCGTGCCTTCAGTTCGACAAAGCTGCCGACCGCCGGCGCCGTCCCCTTCTTCACCGACAGCCGCGCGCGTTCGAGCTTGGTTGTGCCGCGCGCGCTCTCCATGGTCACGACGCGCAGCACAAAGCGATCGGTGCGCTCGCGGATGTCGCGGGTTTCGACAAAGCCCGTCAGCGCCACCGAAAACATCGGCCGCGCCAGCACGCCATGGGCGATCCGCGCCGTCTTCCAGGTCGCGACCGCAAAGCCCGCCGCGACGGCAGCAACCATCACCGCGACCGGAAAGAATTATTGCCGCCGCAGCAGCACCGCCGCCGCGCAAAGCACGATCGCCAAAGCAGCGACCACGGACAAAACCGGTTCATGATCGGCCGCAAAGTAAAACGCAATTCCGGACCCGAACGCCACCGGCATCCAGGGCAGCAGCCGGCCGGCGCCGGCTTCCGCACGCGCCCACGCGCGCAGCGTTTCGATCAGCGGCGGCCAGAACGCGGGTCGCGACGGCGCAAGCCCGCCGATCGGCGCTGCGGCGCGCGGCGGCCAGGTGCCGGCATAGCCCCACTTCCGGCCCGACATGTCGCCCTGCTCCGCCACGTAACCACACCCTGCGATCTTCTATCGGTCACAAGACTACCGGACGTCGCACATGGCCCGAAACCAGAAGGGATGCAGAAACCGGAAGAAATGCACGTCGGTTGACGCTACACTGGAACACCCTGAGAATCGGACCAAGGTCGGAGATCACATGAAGCTTGCGGCCTGTATTTCGATTGCGCTGG
>CADEDX010000173.1:0-1325 GCA_902826195.1 uncultured Bradyrhizobium sp.
GCAAGTTCGAGGCGATGCTTCGCGGCCCGGAACCCATGCGTCGTGCAGTCGTCGCGCCGCCGCCCACGCTCAGCGTCATCGGTTTCTCGAATGCGAAAGTCGCCGCTGGTTGAAGAGCGACGGCTCTACGCAATTACGTTTCCCGCGCAGTGATGACCTCCGCGATTGATAGTCATTAATATTTATGATGGCGGAGCTTCGATCCGCTGTGCGCAGCAACTGCAGGTTGGAGAGACAGCCACGCTGCAAATTAGCGGCTTTGCCACGGCGCTGCCGTTCATCGTGCGCAATCATGACGGCGAGGCTGCACATGTCGCTTTCACTTTCGGAGATGAGCTTAAACGTCAATTGAGTATATGGCGAATGCGCAACTTCGATACCGGCGCCGCTGCTTGACCGGGAAAACGATTGGCGACAACGGCCGCCGCGTCACAAGGCCCTGGGCAAGAAGCTCGCGGTGATCTCGCCCTGCTACTGAAACAGTCCGCCGGATCGACGCTCTTTTCGAGACCGAGCGGACCATTGCGCCTCAGAACGCCGAAACACGCAAGGCGGTCCGTCAGGAACGCAGCGCGCCGCTCGTGGTCTGCAAGCCTGGATGCGCGTGCAACGCGCCAAGCCCTCGCGCGGCAACGTTGTCGCCAAAGCGCTGAAGCGATTTTATCCGCTTCGTAAGCATCGGGCGGAGACAGCGCGCGGGTCATTTTCGGCTCCGGCGGCTTATCAACGCTGTGGATGGCGAAGCGCCAATCAACTGCAGCAGTTCGTCGAGCCTTTGGACGGGATGCTCGGCGATGCGCGCGATTATTTGTTGCAAGAGGTCGAGCCGCATCACCCATAAATAACAGGACGTTGGTTCAAAAGTGCACTTAGGAACCTGCCGGCAGTGCGGGCTGAGAATGCCGCTGCCCGACTTCCTTGCATAAGACTCGCACGCTCCACGCCTATCATCTCTTATTGGCCACAATTGAAAATCAAGTTAGGCGACAGAATTTCTTTCGACAAACGATCGATTGTTCTGATGACATTTGTAGGCTGCCTAGGAATGCCCGCTCAAACGTTTGCATGCTCAGTATTCTCGAAGACTGGACTAACGCAGATCCGCCTGCAAACATCTGGCTTCGCACCGGCGCATACGTCTGTGTTGCTTAGCACGGCCCGAGTTTCATGCCGGGTTTACTCACGGGCAGCTGCGGCATTCTTGCTTAATCGCAATCGGTCTGTCGCGCATTCGCGCGGCGAGGACGTTTTTAATCTCCGCTCCGCAATCCCCGAAGTCAGTTGCCAACATTTCTATCGACTGTAGTATCAATATTGAATAAAAG
>CADEDX010000173.1:1335-9977 GCA_902826195.1 uncultured Bradyrhizobium sp.
CCAGGGACGCCTCGATCCCGGCGTCAATCTGATAAACAAGCCGTACACGCAACGGGAGTTGGCGGAGCGGTTTCGGCAGGTCCTCGATGCATCAAAGGGAAAGGCCAAGTAGCAGTTTTTTTTCATTTTTCGGTCGTACCAGAACATGATCGTAACGGGAAGCCCAGTCGCACAACGGGTTCAGGATGTTAAAGCGCCACCCTCGTTGTGGGAGCGCGCGGTGCTTGGGACAGTATCGGACGACGTTATCGGAGTTCGTCGCACACGGTGTATATAGGCCCTTACTTACTCAATCACCTCATGGGTGCCGCTGACGAGTGAAGGCGAAAACTCGCGTCCAAGCAACATGGCGGCCTTTTCACTTTAGTCACAAGCTGGACCGGAAGATCATAGGGCTTCTCACCCCTGAGTATCGGTCCGGCATGAATGCCCGCGCGCCGATGCGATTGTGCAAAATCTCCGCCATAGCCCATCAAGCCGCCTGGCAGCGGCATAGCACACCGCGCGACGGCACCGGTGAGGCAGGTCCGCGTGGCAAGGCAGCCCGTGCCATTGCCGCCCGCTAGGGTGGCGATGTTGCAGCCCGCAGATAGCGCCGCTGGCAAGGCCGACGTGCCGCCCAACAAGCCTGCCGCCAAGGCCCGTGCCAATACGACCGAGGCGGCGCCGGAGCATGATGTCGTTGCTGCGGGCAGCGCTGAGAGCGCGCCGCCGCGCGCTGTCGAGAACGCCGCATCTGCGCCGCCTGACAACGTCAACAATCTGGCCCCCCTTCACTCGGTCGACGCCGTTAGCGATTTCAATCTCCGAACGCAACGGGAGCAGTTGACCGCCGTCACGGCAGTCCCGGCACCTGCCCGGGAAGTGGACCATAGCGCCCAATCCGATCGCCCGGAACCGATTGGGCCTCTTGATGCCCGCAAGGCCGCATCCGCGCCTCCAACTGACGTGGCAGTACTGGAGTCAACGGCCAGCGCTGCGGCGGATTTCAACTCAAGAACGAAAAGGGGGCAGGTGATTGCTGCCACGGTGATCGCGGAGCACGTGATGACGTTGCGTGATGCCGAAAAGGCCGCATCCGGCTCACCGGGCAACAGCGACCAGAAGGCTATTGTTGTTATGGCCCGCCCGGAAATCAACGCGATATCCGACCTGGCCGGAAAGGACATTGCAATCGACGACAGGTATTCCGCATCCAGCGACAAGATTCGCACCGCCATCGCCGCGGCGGGGGCGTCCGAAGTCCTGCTCCGCGAGGGGCAAACCAAGGCTATCGATCGGCTGATAAGCGGCGAAGTGCAGGCAGCAGTTCTAACCGTGCTGTATCCAGAAACCGGGTTCCCCCAATTCGCAGGATTCAAGATATTTCGTGTCCCGCTCGTGCCGCTCTCACCGACCGCGCGCCTCTAGCAAACTTGGTGGGGTTAAAGCCTATCCGGGGCTAGGTCCCGGCGAGCGTCGCGGAAGGCAAAAGAGCTCCGCACTCACGGCGTCCCAGAAATCTCTTGCTGCGCAATGGCTGCCGCAAATTCGGAGATGGAATAGCTCTTAGTCCCATCGCGGATCGCCACGGCGCTGAGCCTCCTGACGATGCTCCACTCGACGGCATCCGCAAACGCCCGCTTTGCCGACCAGTGCATGGCTGTGACTTTGCAGTCGTCGGCGTAGGCTTCCACGATGAAGTAGGGCATGAGCTAAATCACAAAAATAGAATGTGTAAAATGACCCCGACGTCGAAGGTGTTAGGTATTTGCCACCGAGTCCGTTCTCTCTTCGCTAGCGATTGGGCTAATCATGATCTTGAATTTTTAATCGTCTCTTGACGGGTATCGACCTTGCAAGAAGTCAGAGAGCAGGCGTTAGTTCTTAAAGGAATACTTCCGCGTGGGGGCGGCTTTGCGAAAAAAATTCTGGAGCTCAGACTTTGCGTGCTTCGGCTATGGAATTCACGATTTGCGGCCGGACCGCTAGCTGCAGGAATGTTTTTCTACTTCGCCGTAACTGCGTCTTCGAGATTTTCGGCCAATTGAGCATTGGCGAACTGAAGCGCAAAACCCCCTTCCAAATATCGCACTACGTGGGACCGCACATTGCCAAGCAGCACTAGCGAATTCAAAGATGGAGGGTTTTCCGCGACAACCGCAGCGCCAGACACTGAAAGGTCGATGATGCGGCAGGTCATCTTGCTGCCGTCCTCAAGCGTTAGCATCGCAATCGGATTGCGCAATACGACACGGCCGTTCAGGCGGTCTTCTGGTATATCTAGGATGTCGCGGCTGGCAAGCCAGGTAAGCTGGTTGGCGAGCTTGTCTCGCTTGCGCGCGGTCCCGCTCACCGTCATGGCAAATCCGCCATGGATGACCCGATTGATCTTTCCCTCGATGCGACCGATTTGATCGAGATAGACGATGACGAGGTCACCTACATCGCCAACTTCGCGTGCAAGCAGGGTTAGGCCGCCCGGCGACATATCGATAATTTGACAAGGGAATTCGCGCTGGTCTGGGAGCATGTAGCGGCCTAGCAGGTGTATTTTGACCCGCTGAAAGCGCCGCCGCTCGTCGGTGGAATGCCTTGTGGTTGCCTTCTCTCGCACAAGCGACATTTCGTTACACTCCCCAACACGCTTATAGGCCCATAACGATTAAGGATGAGTTCATCCGCGCCTCGCGACGTTGCAGGTAGCAAATTCACTATGTTGAAGTTTCTCGACCCTCAGATTCCCAGAACCTGCCCATCGAATAATCTCTTCAGCGACGCTCGTTCTGAATGGCAGCACCACCCTTTTGCTTGAGAAGTTTTTGACAAACATAGTCCAGAGCGGCCGTCATGGTCGCTATAATGTTTTGATCAAATTCTGTCGGCATCCTACAACCGCGGCGCACTAAAGTTCGAGTGGCGGTCGATGATCGAGCGACAGAGTCATTAGATCGCCCGACCCATATTGGCGGCTGAAATGGTCGGTCACAGTTGTCGATGGTCCCAGTTCGTCTGCTAATGGCTGTGATGATGTGGACTGAGCTCCCGAATCAGCGTTTAGATGTGATTTTAGATCGTTCACCGGAGTTTAGATGTTCACATCCGTACGGGAAGCCAAACCAGTCCACGTCCTTTTCCTTGAAGGTGTGAACAAGAGTGCGGTCGAGATGTTCTCGGGGACCAAGTATTTCTCCGTTCAAGAAATTCCAAAAGCGCTCGATGCCAGCAAGCTGCGTGATGCGATTCAAGGAGTAGAGCTGCTAGGCATCCGTTCGCGAACAGACCTTCCACATGATATTCTTGCCAACGCTGATCGACTGATGGCCGTAGGATGCTTCAGTGTCGGAACAAATCAAGTCGACCTGGACGCCGCGCGACTGCGTGGTATCCCCGTATTCAACGCACCGTTTTCCAACACACGTAGTGTGGCGGAGCTGACGATCGGTGAAATCATCATGCTGCTGCGGCGAGTCGTTCCGCGGTCTATCGCTGCGCACGAAGGCGGGTGGGATAAATCGGCTAGCGGTAGCCGGGAGGTGCGGGGACGGACACTTGGAATTGTCGGCTACGGCAATATCGGGTCACAGCTTTCGATGCTGGCCGAAGCCATGGGCATGAAGGTGATTTTTTTCGACCGCACCGACAAGCTTCGTCATGGCAACACCGAGCCCGTTGAGAGCCTCGCGGATCTCCTCGCGCAGAGCGACGTCGTCAGCCTGCACGTACCGGAGACGTCGAGCACGGCGGGCATGATCGGTGCAAGCGAGTTGCGCCGGATGAAGCCGGGCTCGTACCTGATCAACAACAGCCGCGGTACCATCGTCGATCTTGACGCGTTGGCAGGGTGCCTTCGGGAGGGCCATCTAGCCGGAGCGGCTCTCGACGTGTTTCCGGTCGAGCCAACGTCGAATTCAGACCGATTTCAAAGTCCGCTCCAGGGCTTGGAAAATGTGATTCTTACTCCCCACATCGGCGGGTCTACGGAAGAAGCGCAGGATCGGATCGGAAGGGAAGTAGCGCGAAAGATGATTGACTACTACTTAAACGGCTCCACCACTGGCGCGGTCAATTTCCCTCACGTTGAGTTGCAGTCGCATCCCGCAGGTGTACGTTTCTGTCAGGTTCATCGCAATGTTCCGGGAATGCTCAGGCGGCTAACCGAAGTTTTTCTTCAGCGCGATATCAATATCGTTGCGCAATATTTGGAAACTGGTGGCGACGTTGGCTACGTTGTCCTCGATGCGGATTTGAAAGGGCATAGCCGCGACGAACTGCTCGACGACATTCTCGCCCTCGACGGCACTATCAGGGCGCGCCTCGTATAGGTCGCCGCTGGTGTGCGACCTGGCCGGAAGCAGCCTGACCCGCCCGAGAGGTGCCCTCGAGCGGGTCGTGGTCGTCTAGGCGACGCGCTGCGCGGGACCAAGCGTTGGTTGCTTGGTCATTTCCAGTTCGATCTCGGCCTCGGCCTTGGCTGTCCTGAGAACGGCAACCGCATCGGATATATTGTTCTCTGAATGATTGGCCATAACCTGCATGCGAATGCGCGCCTGGCCCTTGGGGACGGCCGGAAATTCGACTAAGTTGGCTATCAATCCAAGTTCAGGCAAGCGCTTGCTGACCAGGCGTGCCAGGCCTTCGCTACCCATCTTGACACAAACAATCGCCGACGGATCGCCGTAATACTCCAGACCCGCCGCCGTCAATTGCTTTCGAAGGGCCGTAATATTCGTCATTAATTGCAAGCGCAGCCCGCGTCCTTCAGCCGATTCCACGATATCGAATGCCTTTAGAATCGTCGCCGCCTGGACAGGAGACAACGCGTTCGAAAAGGTTGCGGGCGCGCTGTAGAAACGGAGATATTCCTTGACCGCACGGGTCTTGCAGGCGACGAATCCGCCGTTCGACGCAAAAGTCTTCGAAAAGCTGCCCATGATGATATCGATTTTGCCTAGCATGTCCTGGACACCAATGTGTCCGCGACCATCGCGGCCCAGATTTCCTAGATCGTGCGCAACGTCGACGACAAGGGTGGCATTGAACTCGTGGCAGAGCGTCTGAAGCGCGAGCAGATCCGGCGTATCCGAATCCATTGAGAACAGGCCTTCGGTCACCACCAGAATGCCGTTCTCTTTATCCTTTGATCTGATCTTGGTCAGGATGTTCCGGCAGTAGTCGTTGTCAAGGTGGCGGAACAGGTGGATGTTGTTGGTAGCGGCGTTCGCGCCCTCCTGTAGACACGAGTGCGATAGCATGTCCATCACAACATGGTCGGCGGAGCGCACCAAACCCTTGATTACGCCGAAACCCGCTGCCCAGCCGGTCGGATACAGGACCACTTCCTCCATTTTCAGGAATTCAGCAATCTTGCGCTCGAGCGCTACGGAGGAGGAAGTATTGCCGACCAGAGCCGGAGAACCGGCGCTGTGAACGCCGCAGCGCTCGATGGTCTGCTTCGCGGTTTCCTTGATCCCGGAATGGGACGACAGGCTGAGATAGTCCTGTGACGCGAAGTTCACTCCGCGCATCTTGTTGCCGCTATCGTCCTGCGCGTGGCAAATGGTGTTCGGGCCGTCCTCTGTCGCACGCGAGAATGGCCAGAGGCCGTTTTGGCGGCGCAAATCTTGCCACTTAAAAAAGCCTTCCGTCCGTTCGAGGAGGTCGGCTCCACCAGGCACGCGGAAATCTCTCATGCTGCCAGTCAGTGCGGCAGGCGGAATATAGGCGTTGTTAAAATTTGACATCGTGATCCCTGTTCGAAGTTTCGTCTTTTTGTCGTCTGGGCGAACAGTGGCCGTCGGAAATTAACGTGGGGTTGGAATGGGTTCCAAATCTATGGCCATATTAATCGCTTTTTCCGCGAATTTAACGCACTGGTTCCCGGCAAATTAATATTTGCGTACAAATTCGCCTTGGCTGTTCGGACCTGAGTTACCTTCATTCGGATCGTGGCTCGCGCCAGCAGGCCGTTAAGTGGCGGACAGACCGGCGAATTGAGCTGGATCGATCCACTGGGTAAAAGCTTGCAGCGCAATGGATGAGTGAGTTGCGGCTGCTTATCTGTTTATTAACCATAATGGCTTCATCATTTCGGGCATCTGATGCGGTGTCTGGCGGACTGCCAGGCCGTTCCAATAAGCCGAGGCTTCGATGGTCAGCTCGCTGTTCACTATTTCAAACCGATCGGTTTCCAGCTTTCTACGTATGTCTGCTGCCGGCATCATGGCGCTGACTTTTACTGGCGCGGGATATGCTGCCGACCTGACGATGCCGGTCAAGACCCCGCCTGCGGTACCGCTTCCGATCTATTCATGGACCGGCTTTTATATCGGCGGCGCTGTGGGATACGCGTGGGGCAGCGACACCACTACCGAATACTTTACCGGCACGAATATCTTTACCGGCTTGAAATGGGACTACGCACCGAAGGGCGCGGTCGGAGGCCTGTTCGCCGGCGGAAATTACCAAGCGGGCCCCATGGTGTTAGGGGCCGAAACCGATCTTGAGTTGGCCGGAATCGAAAGCGGCTTCTACGATATCGCCGCGGGTGGAGCCGGAAACACCAAGATCGATTGGCAAGGGTCGCTGCGGGGCCGCCTCGGCTTCGCCGCTGACAAGGCCCTTTTCTACGGAACGGGCGGTTTGGCGTATGCGAACATCAGCCATACTTATCGCAATCTCGCTATTGGAAATGCCGAGACGACCTCCGGCATCCGCACCGGCTGGACCGCAGGTGCGGGTGTTGAAGTCGCGATGACCCCGAATTTTCTAGTCCGTGCTGAGTATCGCTACACCGACCTGGGGGCCTATCGATATAACGCGCTGGTGACATTCCCAGGCCTCACCGGCCAGCAGGAGCCGAGGCTCAACACCGTCCGCATTGGCGCGGCCTACAAGTTCTAATTGAATATTGGGCAGATCTGGCGCCGTCGTCTTGGATTAGGCGACGGCGTCTTCGCGTCCAGCTTCCGGCAGGCAGCCGCGAATTTTGCCCAGCAGTCGCTGCATATCGACTGGCTTTGTATCAAAATCCGAACAGCCGACTTCGACGCTCTTGTCGCGGTCGCTGGCGAGCGCATGGGCCGTCAGAGCGATGATTGGGATCGTCGCCGTTGCGGGATTTGCCTTGATCAGCTGGGTCGCCTCCCAGCCGTCCATTTCACCCAACGCGACATCCATCAGGATTAGATCGGGCATTTCTCTGGACGCCATCGCAACTCCGGCGGCGCCATCGTGGGCGCAACAGACCGAAAAGCCGATCCGTTGCAGGCGGCGCGTCAGCATATCGCGGTTAATCTCATTGTCTTCGACGAGAAGGATCTTATGCATGGCCGGCGTCCACGGTAGACTGCAATGCAAGGTCGGAAATCGTCGGTACCAGCGTCGCCGAGCCGAAATCATTTCCGTTACGGCAGCCGGTGCGCAACGGGATGTGGATCGTAAAGCGGCTTCCTTTTCCAAGCTCGCTCTCGACTGAAATCTCCCCGCCCATAAGCTTACAGAACTTCTGGCTAAGCGCCAATCCCAGCCCGGTGCCGCCATATTTGCTCGTACTCGAGTCGTCCAGAACTGTAAATTTTTCGAAAAGATTGGCGAGTTGGTCCTGAGCGATGCCGATACCGCTGTCGATGATATGAATGACGAGTTCGTCAGCCAACTCGTCGATCTGGCGGTCGGCGACAAGCTCCACCTTCCCGTTGTGGGTAAACTTCACCGCGTTATCCAGCAGCTGTCCGACCATGTTCCGCAGTTTGGCGGCGTCACAAGGGGCGACCCCGAGTTTCGAATCCAGTGAACAGACAATTGTATTACCGTTCGCCTTGGCGGCAGGCTCGGCAGCCTGGACAATCCCGCCAAACAGCTCGACAAGATCGGTTTCCGCCAAATCCATTTCCATCTTCCCTGCTTCGATCTTTGACAGATCGAGGACCTCGTTAACAAGCTTGAGCAGATGCTGGCCGGCGTTGTGAATCTTGTTCAAGTCGTCGATGCTGCTATTATCGCCTTCGCTTTCGGCGTCTTCCAACAGGATTTGGCTGTATCCGATCACCGCGTTCAGTGGCGTTCGCAATTCGTGGCTCATTTTGGCCAGGAATTCGGCCTTGGCAGCACCGGCCCGTTCGGCATCTTCGGTCGCCTGGCGTAACGCTGATGCGGTAGCCATGTGCTGCCTCATCTCACCCTCCAGCTCGGTCTGGGAGGCCTGAATCTTCGCGTAATAAAGCGCCATCATCGCGACATAAATCGAAGCGGCGGTGGTCGAGACCAAGCCTAGGCCCTGCATCGCCGCCGATGGCAAGTCATTCTTGATCGAGTAACCATTCCAATAGAAGAAGCCGAAAATTGCGAGATTGATCGCCACCAGAGCGATGACGATGACGCGGAGCTTCTTGTTTGATCCCAGATAGAAGAAGGCCAGCAGAGGGATCACGAGAACCCAGGCCAGCGTTGGCGAGGTTACTCCGCCGTAAAAATAGCAGCTCCAAAGAATGCAGAACGTCAGGTTTTCGATCGAGACGAGGGCCAGGGTGTTGTATGGCGCGCCGGCGCGTAACAGAAACGGGAAAATCCAAAATGCGGTGATTGAAGACGCCAGCACGGCAACTTCGTATCCTGGCGCGGGATCGAGCACAAATAGCGTGGCAGGGACCACGCTCCCAATA
>CADEDX010000173.1:9987-11614 GCA_902826195.1 uncultured Bradyrhizobium sp.
GTGGCTTAAGAGAAAGACTTGCGCGCGGTTCCTCGCGTCACGGTCAGCAGCGATCTGCGGCGGAATGAAGTAGTTAACAAGGCGATCAAGGTTGGCGATCGCTTTTGCAAGTTTCGCTTTCATGAGAGTCGCGCCGCCTTCTGCGTTGGTTCGGACAAATGGATTGGCGAGGTCAATTCTTTTGCTGCGAAAGATGTAGCGTTAGCTGTAAGGCGCTAGGCTTTCAGGCTTCACTTAAAGTCCAGTTAATCGGTGGAACTTGGTCGTTAAACCAATTGTTAAAAGCACTTACGCTAGGTTCCCTGCAATTTGAAGGCATCGGGGACGGCGCGAAATGATAGTCTGGAACCAGCTTGTCGTATT
The DNA here is from genome assembly GCA_902826195.1 of uncultured Bradyrhizobium sp. Classification (GTDB taxonomy): domain Bacteria; phylum Pseudomonadota; class Alphaproteobacteria; order Rhizobiales; family Xanthobacteraceae; genus Bradyrhizobium. The sequence continues at coordinate 10,351 of CADEDX010000173.1, forward strand.
GATCGATTGGTTTATCCCGCCCTCAGCGAAAGCTGAGCGTTCGGAGTTTGGCCTCGCGCAAAATTTCGTGTTTACGCACATCTTCGGGCCGATACTGTCGCAATCCATCAGCCTGTTCCTCTATCTAAGCGATCCGAATCCAGGCTTTGCCTGTTGGACCGTCATTGCTTGTGTGTGGCTGTTCTGGACATTGCCATTTGTTTACAAGTGGACCGCCAGTCTTCAATTGTCAGCCTTGTTGTCGGTCGAGCTCCTCGCGTTCACATCGCTGTTCGGCTCATACTATTATGGTGGAGTGAGTTCACCGTTCTTGCCTTGGCTTATCATCAGCCTTCTTCTCGGCTTCTTTTATCTGTCGGAACGACCGATCCTTGTAGTCGGACTGTTCACAGCGAACATCGTGGGTTTCTGCTCTGCCTATCTCGCTTGGGGATTTCCGGAGCTTGTGCCGCAGCAACAGCTGTCAACCGTAGGCTGGATTTCAATTCTATCCGCCACGATCTACATGGCGTGGATGGCCATCTACTACGCCAACATGATCACGATGAGGTCCGAGCTCGAGCGCGAGGCCGAACGTCACCGCGAGACCGCGGTGCGGCTGCACGAAGCCAAGAATCTCGCCGATAGGGCGAACCGTTCGAAGTCGATTTTCCTCGCCAAGATGAGCCATGAGCTGCGGACGCCTCTCAACGCCGTCATCGGTTTCAGTGAAATACTCCTGGAAGAAGTCGACCAGGATGGAAAGAACGTTCGCAAAAAGGCCGATCTCGAGCGCATCAATTCAGCCGGCAAACATCTCCTATCGCTGGTGACCGACGTGCTCGATCTCTCGAAGATCGAGTCCAATTCCATCGAATTGAAAATCGAGCAGTTCGATCTAAACGAAATGGTTCGCGAGATTGTCGCCAATGTTCAGCCGATGATCACCGAGAACGGCAACACGCTGATCGTGCAAAGCCGCAACGACCTCGGGACCGTTTCGACCGATCAAACTAAGCTGCGGCAGGCCGCCCTCAATTTGTTGAGCAACGCCGCGAAGTTCACGAAGGGCGGTACGATAACGATGTCGGTTCAGCGCCGCCGAAGCCAAGCCTCTGACTGGATCGAGATCCAGATTCAGGACACCGGCATTGGCATCGCTGAATCAGATATCGGGCGGCTGTTCAAGAACTTCGGCCAGGCAACCAACGCGACTTCGACCAGGTATGGCGGCACCGGCCTCGGGCTCTCATTGAGCCAGCGGCTTTGCGCGTTGATGGGAGGA
>CADEDX010000174.1 GCA_902826195.1 uncultured Bradyrhizobium sp.
GATTTCGTCAATCTGGCGCACGGCTCGCTCTACATGATGGGCGCCTATTTCGCCGCGACCTTCGTCGCCTGGACTGGCAGTTTCGTGCTCGGCATTTTGCTCGCGCTGGGCGCCACACTGTTGCTGGGCATCGCGCTCGAATTCGTAGCACTGAGACATCTCTACGGCCGCGACCATCTCGACCAGGTGCTGGCGACCTTCGGGCTGATCCTATTTTTCAACGACGCAGTACGGCTGATCTGGGGCCCGGCCGGCCTGTCGCTGCCGCTGCCGGCTTGGCTCACCGTGCCGGTGCAGATCGTCCCCGGCGTGTCCTATCCGGCCTATCGTCTCTCGATCATCGTGGTCGCGCTGGCGGTGGCAGCGTTGCTCTATCTCGTCGTGATGCGCACCCGTATCGGCATGCTGATCCGCGCCGGCGCGTCGAACCGCGAAATGATCGGCGCGCTCGGCATCAACATCAAGCTGCTGTTCACGCTGGTGTTCGGGCTGGGCGCGGCGCTCGCCGGCCTCGCCGGGCTGATGCAGGCGCCGATTCTCACAGTGCAGATCGGCATGGGAGAAAACATCCTGATTCTCGCCTTCGTCGTCATCGTGATCGGCGGCATCGGCTCGATCCGCGGCGCATTCATGGCCGCGATCTTCGTCGGCATGATCGACACGCTCGGCCGCGCCTTCTTGCCCGACCTGCTGCGCATGGTGCTGAGCTCCGCTGCCGCCTCCACCGCGGCCCCTGCATTGTCGTCGATGCTGATCTATCTCCTGATGGCGATCGTGCTGGTGGTGCGGCCGGAAGGGCTGTTCCCGGCGGCCAAGCGATGAAATTCCAGATCAACGTCCGCAACGTCGTCGTGGCGCTCATCGCGATCGGCCTCACGCTGTTGCCGGTCTATTCGGCGCTGTCAGGCAACATCTTCATCCTGACGCTGTTCACCCGCATCGTCATCTTCGCGCTCGCAGCCGCCAGCCTCAACCTCATCATGGGCTATGGCGGCATGATGAGCTTTGGCCACGCCGCCTATCTCGGCATCGGCGGCTATGCGGTCGGCATCCTCGCGTTCGAAGGCATCGGCTCCGGCTTCATCCAGTGGCCGGTGGCGCTGCTGGCGTCGGCGCTGTATGCGCTGGTGATCGGCGCACTCAGTCTGCGCACCCGCGGCGTCTATTTCATCATGATCACGCTCGCCTTTGCGCAGATGGCCTATTACGTCACCTCGGGGCTGTCGCGTTACGGCGGCGACGACGGCCTCACCATCTACAAGCGCTCGACTTTCGGCGGCCTGATCGACCTGTCGAACCGCACGCAGTTCTATTATCTCTGCCTCGCGTGTCTGTTCGGCGGCATCTACCTGATCTGGCGCATCATCAATTCGCGGTTCGGCATGGTGGTGCAGGGCATCCGCTCCAACGAGCAGCGCATGCAGGCGATCGGCTATCACGCCAACCGGTATCGTCTGGTCTGTTTCGTCATCTCGGGCACCATCTGCGGCCTCGCCGGCGCGCTGCTGGCCAATAACACCGACTTCGTCAGCCCGGCCGGCATGTACTGGACCCGCTCCGGCGAACTCATGGTGATGGTGGTGTTCGGCGGCATGGGCTCGCTGTTCGGCCCTGTTATCGGCACCATCGTGTTTCTGCTGCTGGAGGAGATCCTGTCGCAGTTCACCGAATACTGGGCGCTGATCATGGGTCCATTATTGCTGCTGATCGTGCTGTTCGCGCGCGGCGGCATCATGGGGTTGCTTGGGAGGGTCAACCGTGGCTGATCCCATGCTTCGCGTCGAAAACCTGGTCCGCAGCTTTGGTGGCATCAAGGCGACAGACAATCTGTCGCTCGACGTTGCGCCCGGCGAATTGCACGCCATCATCGGCCCGAACGGCGCCGGCAAAACCACGCTGATCAGCCAGTTGACCGGGCAACTGATGCCGAATTCCGGCAAGATTCATTTCGCCGGCCGCGACGTCACCTGGCTGCCGTCCTACCAGCGCAGCCGGCTCGGCTTGGCGCGCTCGTTCCAGATCACCTGCCTGCTGCCGGATTTTTCCGCGGCCGACAATGTCGCGCTCGCGGCGCAGGCTCATGACGGCCACTCGTTCCGTTTCTGGGGTGCTGCCCGCAAGGAGAAGCATCTGCGCGACGCGGCGCAGGCCGCGCTGATGCGGGTAGGGCTGGCGAAGCGCGCGGATGTGCCGGTGTCCGAGCTCAGCCATGGCGAACAGCGCGAGCTGGAGCTTGCGGTCGCGCTGGCGACAAAGCCGCAATTGCTGCTGCTCGACGAGCCGATGGCCGGCCTCGGCGTCACCGAATCCGCGCGCATGGTGGCGCTCCTGAAGGAGCTGCGGAAGGAAGTCACGATCGTGTTGGTCGAGCACGACATGGAGGCGGTGTTCGCGCTCGCCGACCGCATCACCGTGCTGGTCTATGGCCGCGTCATCGCCTCCGGCGATCCCGACGCGATCCGGAGCAACGAGGAAGTGAAGCGCGCCTATCTCGGCGACCAGCACGTGGTGGTCGGTCATGTCTGAAACGCTGCTGGAAATCGACGGCATCGAAACCTGCTATGGCCTCAGCCAGGTGCTGTTCGGCCTGTCGCTGAAAGTTCAATCCGGCGAAATGGTCGCCCTGATGGGCCGTAACGGTATGGGCAAGACCACGACCATCCGTTCCATCATGGGCATGACGCCGGCCCGCGCCGGCAAGGTCCGCTTCGCGGGCGAGGAAGTGCGCAGCCTGCCGTCATACAAGATCGCAAAACTCGGCATTGGCCTGGTGCCGGAAGGCCGCCAGATCTTTCCGAACCTGACCGTCTACGAAAACCTGGTCGCAGCCTCCGGCAACCGCCTTGGCAATCCCGACCCGTGGACGATCGACAAGATCCACGCGCTGTTTCCGCGGCTGGCCGAGCGGAACAGCAACATGGGCGTAACGCTGTCCGGCGGCGAGCAGCAGATGCTGGCGATCGGCCGCGCGCTGATGACCAACCCGAAACTGCTGATCCTCGACGAAGCCACCGAAGGCCTCGCGCCGCTGATCCGCGAGGAAATCTGGAACTGCCTGTCGATGCTGAAGGGCCGTGGCCAGTCCGTGCTGGTCATCGACAAGAACGTCGCCAACCTCTCCAAGATCGCCGACCGCCACTACATCATCGAGCGCGGGAAGACGGTGTGGACGGGCACGAGCGAGCAGTTGATCGCCGAGCCGGATCTGCAGCACCGGTATCTGGGGATTTAAACCATTTCTCTCGTCGTCCCGGCGAACGCCGGGACCCATGCGCCGCGGCCGACGTGAAGGGCACTCGGAAAGTCGACGCCGCTACGGGAGTTTATGCGCCGCTTGATGAAGAGGTCATCGGGCCCCGCGCCTCCTCGATAGATCACGCGGTATGGGCCCGGCGTTCGCCGGGACGACGAGAGAGTATGTCTCCCTCAAAACATCTCGAAATATTCGCGGTGCTCCCAGTCCGACACCTCGGCCTGAAAGCGTTCGATCTCCGCGTTCTTGATGTGGACGTAATAATCCACGAACTCCGGCCCCAGCGCCTGCCGGAAGAACGGATCGTCATTCAGCGCAAACACCGCCTCGCGCAGGCTCTTCGGCAACAGCGCCGCCTTGGTCTCGTACGGTGTGTCGGCCGACGGCCCCGGATCGAGCCTGCGGTCGACGCCATCGAGGCCGGAGAGAATCTGCGAGGCCATGTAGAGATAGGGGTTCGCCGCCGGCTCGCCGATGCGGTTTTCCAGCCGCGTTGCGCTGTCACCGGCGCCGCCGAGTACGCGGATCATGACACCGCGGTTGTCGCGGCCCCAGATCGCGCGGTCGGGCGCCAGCGAGTAGGAGCGGTAGCGCTTGTAGCCGTTGATGGTCGGCGTGGTGAATACGGTGGAGGTGCGGGCGTGCTCCAGCAAACCGGCAAGATAGGCGCGACCGAACGGACTGAGGGCCTCGCCGCCATCCTTTGCCATGAAGGCATTCTCGCCGCTGGCGCGCGAGACAATCGATTGATGCAGGTGCCAGCCGGAGGCGAACACATTCGGCAGTTTCGGCCGGCACATGAAGGTGGCGTGATAGCCGTGGCGGCGCGCGATCTGCTTCACGGCCGAGCGAAACAGCACCATGTTGTCGGCGGGCGTCAGGCCCCTGGCCGGCGCAAAGGTGAATTCGCACTGGCTCGGGCCGAACTCGACCTCGACCGAGCGCAACGGCAGGCCGAGCGCCAGCAGGTCGCGGCGGATGATTTCCAGCGCCGGCTCCATCTGGTCGAAGCGCTGCTCGGTCAAATATTGATAGCCATGCGAGAGCAGGCTGACGGAGGGCGGTCGTCCCGGCTGGCCGGCGTCCTCCGGCGTCATATGCGCGTCGTCGAGCTTGAACAGATGGAATTCGACCTCGAGCCCCGCGACGAAATCGTAGCCGCGGCTGCCCAGCTGATCGATCACCTTGCGATAGAGGTTTCGCGTGGCAAACGGCACCGGGCGGCCGTCGTTGAAGTAGAGATCGCAGAGCAGCCAGCCGGTGGTCGGCGCCCATGGCAGCACGCGAAACGTCGAGGGATCCGCAACCATCAACACATCGGCCGCGCCTTCCATCTCCTTCATGCCAAAGCCGCCGCCGGCGGTGAACACCGGAAACACGGTCTTGTGCGAGGTGTCCTTCGCCAGCATGGTCGTGGTGATGGAGCAGCCGCTCTCCAGCGAAGCAATCGCTTCGCTCGCGATCAGCGTCTTGCCGCGTAAAATGCCGTGCTGGTCCGGGAAGGAGAGGCGAATGACTTCGAGGTTTTTCTCCTCGACGATTTTGCGCAGACGGCTGGCGGCTTCCTGCTGTTCTTTCGACCACAGACCGTGACGTTCGACGAAACTCAACGCGTTGCTCCTTCAGCGTCATTGCGAGCGCAGCGAAGCAATCCATGTCTAAACTTGCTGCGCGATGGATTGCTTCGCTGCGCTCGCAATGACGGAAACAACACCATCACTCCGCCGCCGACAGATGCCGGATCTTGCCGGCGATTTCGCTCGGCACGGGTGCTACCCACGGCGCACCGCGGCGGCGTTTCACGTCGACTTCCATCCAGTAGATTTCCCACCCCTGCGTCGGGCCGATCCCGTCCATGGTCGCCGGGCCCTGAATGCTGCGCGCATGTGCGGTATCCAGGAACAGCATCGGCTTCTCGCCGCCGGAAACCTTTTCGATCTCCTGCCGCAGCAGGCGGCGGTATTGCACGATTGCCTTGTCCGAGGTGCCGAGATGCTCGTTGGTGCGATCCTGGATCGCGCCCATCGATTCCACCGCCCACTGGTCGTGGACGTTGATGTCGGCGCCCATGCCGGTATAGGTCGCGGTCGCCTGCTCGTGCGGATCGAAACCGTAATCGTTGCTCTTGTTCTTGCGCGACTTGTAGTCCGGCAGTTCGTACAGTTCGAGCCGCTGATCGCGCATCTTCTTCTTGTCGACCGGCAAAGTGTAGCTGGTGAAGATCGCGTACCAGTAGCAGTTCTCGTCATCGACCGGCACGTGCCACTGCGAGATCGTCATCTCCGTGCTCATCGGAATGACGAAGCCGTGCGGGAAAAGCTGATTGGTAACGCGGACATGCGTTCGCTCCGCGTCGAGCTCGCGCAGCGCGATCAGGCGCAGGCCGTATTCGGTGTGCTCGACATTGATGATTGGGTTGTCGTACTCGCGCAAAATCTTCGTCATCGGCATGTCGCTGCCGGCAGACGCGCCGCGGAACTGTTTTCCGTAAGCCGTGGACGTATCCTCGTCCTCGAAGAAGCGATGCAGGAACGAGGCGTGTGCCGGATCGATGCCCACTTCCAGCGCCTGCAGCCAGTTGCAATTCATGTGGCCTTTGAATGCGAACGTATGGCTATCGGGCGCGACGAAGCAGTCGATCTCCGGAAACGCCGGCGGCTCGCCTTCGCCGAGATAGGCCCAGAGGATGCCGCTCTTCTCGACCACGGGATAGGAGCGCTGCCGGATGCCCTGGCACAGGTTTGAGTCTTTCGGCTCCGCGGGCGTCTCCAGGCACTGGCCGGACACGTCGAACAGCCAGCCATGGAAGGAACAGCGCAGCCCGCCGTTCTCCAGCCGGCCAAAGGCGAGGTCGGCGCCGCGATGCGCGCAATGTCGGTCGATCAGGCCGTAGCGGCCTTGCTCGTCGCGAAACAGAACCAGGTTTTCGCCGAGCAATTTGACGGGCCGCACCGGCCGCGGCCCCAGGAGCTCGTCCACCAGCGCCGCCGGCTGCCAGTACATCCGCATCAGTTTCCCGCACGGGTCCTTGCGCCCGGTGCGGGTGATCAGGTCGTTCGCTTCCTGGCTCATCATGGCGACGGTCTCCAAGCTAAACATCAAAAGTTCGGTTTGTTCGCCTATTGAACTTTTGTGCGATTTTAACGTAGGCTGTTTGTGAGGCAAGCGGATTTTGGAGGCAGCGATGCCCAAGCTCAAGCGCACCGAGGACGCAGACAACCGCGTTGCGACCGATTTTGTCGAAAGCCTCGACCGTGGTTTACGCGTGCTGGAAGTATTCGGCGGCAGCCAGCAGCCGATGACGCTGAGCGATCTCGCCAAGGCGGCCAGCCTGCCGCGCGCCACCGCGCGGCGGATTCTCTTCACGCTCGAATATGCCGGCTTCGTCGCCACCGACGGCAAACTGTTTCACCTGACGCCGCGCGTGCTGGTGCTGGCGTCGAGCTATCTGGCGTCCAACCATGTCGTATCGGTGCTGCAGCCCGCGCTCGATAAATTGTCGGGCGAGGCGCAGGAGATTTCGTCGATGGCGATCCTCGACGGCAACGAGGTCGTCTTCATCGCCCGCGCCAGCCCGACGCGAATTTTTTCCTCCGGGCTCGATATCGGCTATCGGCTGCCGGCGTTCTGCACGTCCGTCGGCCGTGTGCTGCTGTCGCGGCTGCCCGATGATGAACTCGCTGCGGCGCTGGACAGGATGGACCTCGTGCAACTGACGCCGCTCACCGTCATCGACAAAAAGCAGTTGCTAAAGACGATCATCGCCGATCGCACGAAAGGCTATTCGCTGGTCGACCGCGAGGCGGAGCCAGGTTTTCGCTCGATCTCGGTGCCGGTCCGCCGTTATGACGGCACGATCGTCGCCGCCATCAACATGGGCGCGCATGTCGACCGCGTGTCGTCGGCCGAGATGATCGAGCGCTTTTTGCCGCGCTTGCGCGAAGCGGCGGCTTCGGTCAAGTCGATGCTGGTGTGAAATGATGGTCCGGCTCGAAACACCCGGCGATATCGCGGCGATCCGCATCGTCGAAGAAATCGCGTTTGGCCGCCGCGACGAAGCGCGGCTGGTCGAGGATCTGCGTGCTGCTGGCGATGCCGTGATCTCGCTGGTTGCCGTGATGGACGGCATCATCGCCGGTCATGCCATGTTCTCGCGGATGAACGCGCCGTTTCCCGCGCTGGCGCTAGGCCCCGTCGCGGTGTTGCCCGAACACAGGCGGGCAGGCATTGCAGACAAGTTGATCCGTGAAGGAATTGCGCACAGCGAGGCCGCCGGGTGGCAGGGAGTCTTTGTTCTCGGCGATCCCGCGTTCTATCGACGTTTCGGATTCAATGTTGGCAAGGCGAGCGGCTTCTCGTCGCCATTCGCAGGGCCTCATTTGATGGCCCTCCCCATTGGACGGAGCGACCTGCCGGCGCGCACAGGGAGCATTCAATATGCTTCCGCCTTCGGCAAGCTCGTATAGTTCAGTAGGATGGATTGAGCCCTTAGCGAAACCCATCACGTTTCCGCGCAATGAATTGATGGGCTTCGCAAGAGCTCAACCCATCCTACAAAACGGCTGGCGCTCGCTTCACCGTGGCGGCAAGCGCTTGAACGCGGCTTCGATCGCCTCGAACTGGGCGACGACCTTCGGGGTGACCAGATAGTGCAGCGTTGCCGCCACCAACAGGCCGACGATGGTTGCGATGATCACATACTGCGTCGCCAGCGCCAGCAATATCCTGCGCAGCGGCCGTCGCCTCGCCTTTTGCGGCTTCGTGGCGGCGAGGAAGGCTTCATCGCTTTCAGCGCTGCTCATAGGCTCGCACCAGACACGGCCATCCCTCAGTACTCGTTGAGCAATTGATCGAGCCGCGATTTCAGCCGGCGATTGGTGCGCTCGCTGTCGCGCAGTTTGCGCGCCCAATCCAGTGTGACGACGGTGCCCCTTTCGCGCGCTTCGCAGAACAGCAAGCCCGCGGCGTTGCTGTCGCGCCAGGCGAGGCGGGCCGCACAGGACAGCCCCTTGCGCACGACGTCGAATTCGACGCGATCCGGCAGGATCGCCGTATTCTCGAACTCGATTTTCGCGCCGTGCGGGCTGAAATTGCGCACGATGCAATCGAGTGTCGAATGGCGCGCGTTGAAGGCGATCACGCCGCCGTAATAGACGCGATTTCTCGGATGCTGACGACGCTCGAGCATGGCTCCTCCAATCGATTAACGGTTCGGTAACACAATTTCAGGGTGTGAGGCAGCGTGTGCTCGCATGAGTTTTGCGCGGTGGTTAATGCGTGTGCAATGCAACCAAGGCGGGAGAGCCTTGCGCGCAGAAGATTCAGCAAGGATCGCCGTTCAGGAAGCCGCGCTGCGCAGCCCGAACGCGTGCTTGTCGTGCAGCACTGGCGCCACAGCATCGCTGAGCCGGGCCGCCGCGGCATCGACGGAAAGCCCCGCGGTGTCGACCACGGCGGAGGCGCGGGCGTAGAGCGGTTCGCGGCTGACCAGGATGTTGCGCAGTTCCGCCATCGCCGAGCGGTCGTCGGCCATCGGGCGCAGATCACCCTGGCCGCGGACGCGCGCCATGTGCTCCTCCGGTTCGGCCTTGAGCCAGATGGTGTAGAACGACGACAGGATCAGGTCGAACGTCAAAGGCTCGGAAACGATGCCGCCGCCGGTCGCCAGCACCATCAGCTCTTTCCGCGCCAGCAATTGTGTCAGCGCCGTCTGCTCCATGCGGCGGAAGCCTTCCTGGCCGTAGAGCGCGATGATCTCGGCGACGGACAGGCCGTTCTGCGCCTCGATCTCCTTGTTCAGTTCGACGAACTTCCAGCCGATCTTTTTCGCCAGCATCTTGCCGAGGGTGGATTTGCCAGCGCCGCGCAGGCCGATCAGGGCGATGCCGGAGAACGATATGCGCCGCTGCGCCGACAGGCCGCCGCCGGCGAGCGCATCCTTGGCCTGCGCGACCTGCGCCGGCGTCGCCTTGCGCAGGAGATCGCGGATCACGGCCCAGTCCGGCGCTGGCTCAGTGGAAGGAATCAGATCTTCGAGATGCGCGCCCATTGCGTTCGAGACCCGCCGAAGCAGCACGATCGAGACATTGCCCTTGCCGCTTTCGAGCTGCGCGATGTACCGCTCGGAAATCCCGGAAACCTTGGCGAGCACCTTTCGCGACATTCCGCGCAGCGCCCGCATGGTGCGGACGCGCTGGCCGAGCTGTTCGAGAAAGCCGGTTTCGGGGTCGCTGGCCTCGGTCAATTTGCCTCGTTCGGCGCTGTCGGCAGCTGTACGGGTAGGTGAGCGGCTTCGGAAACATAATGCCGACGAGGATTGACAGCAAGCGCGGCCGGTGTCTTTCTATGAATTATAATTCTTAAAACTGGGGAGAAGCGTCGTGAGCGGCACGTCCGGTTCGTATAACGCGGTGACCTGGCTGCTGGATCGCAATGTCAGGGAGGGCCGCGGCGCCAAGCTCGCCTTCACCGACACGGTTTCCGAACTCAGCTATGGCGACCTGCAGAAGCAGAGCTGCCGCGTCGCCAACATGTTGCGCCGGCTCGGCGTCCGCCGCGAAGAGCGGGTCGCAATGATCATGCTCGACACCGTGGATTTTCCCGCGGTGTTCCTCGGCGCGATCCGCTCCGGCATCGTGCCGGTGCCGCTCAACACGCTGCTGACGTCGGATCAATATGCCTATGTGCTGGCGGATTGCCGTGCGCGCGTGCTGTTCGTGTCCGAAGCGCTGTATCCGGTCGTGAAAGACATCGTCGGGCGCATGCCAGATCTCGAGCATGTCGTGGTTTCCGGCAATGAGGCGCTCGGCCACAAGAAACTCGCCGACGAACTTGCGGGCGAAAGCCACGCGTTCGACACCGCGCCGACGCATGCGGAGGAGCCCGCCTTCTGGCTCTATTCGTCCGGCTCGACCGGTATGCCCAAGGGGGTGCGGCATCTGCATTCCAGCCTGCAGGCGACCGCGGACACCTATGCCGCCCAGGTGCTTGGCATCCGCGAAAGCGATGTCTGCCTGTCGGCGGCAAAGCTGTTTTTTGCCTACGGCCTCGGCAACGCGCTGACGTTCCCGATGTCGGTCGGCGCGACGACCGTGCTCAACGCCGACCGGCCGACACCGGCGCGGATGTTCGAGCTGCTGAACACATATAACCCGACGATCTTCTATGGCGTCCCAACGCTGTTCTCCTCGATGCTCAATGACGAGACGCAAAAGACCGCGCGCGCCGGCACGCGGCTGCGCATCTGCACGTCGGCCGGCGAGGCGCTGCCGGAATCGGTCGGCAATGCCTGGAAAGCGCGGTTCGACGCCGACATTCTCGACGGCGTCGGCTCGACCGAGCTGTTGCACATCTTCCTGTCCAACGCGCCCGGCGACATCAAATACGGCTCGTCCGGCCGTCCGGTGCCCGGCTACAAGGTGCGGCTGGTGAACGAGGCCGGCAATGAGGTGCCCGACGGCGAGGTCGGTGAATTGCTGGTGGAGGCGCCCTCGGCCGCAGAAGGCTACTGGAACCAGCGCAGCAAGAGCCGGCAGACTTTTCAGGGCCACTGGACCTACACCGGCGACAAATACACGCGCGACGCCGAGGGCCGCTATACCTTCTGCGGCCGGTCCGATGACATGTTCAAGGTCTCCGGCATCTGGGTCTCGCCGTTCGAGGTCGAGAGCGCGTTGATCACCCACCCGGCCGTGCTGGAGGCCGCCGTCGTGCCCGAGGCCGATCCGGAAGGATTGTTGAAGCCGAAGGCTTTCGTCGTGCTGCGCGCCGACAGCAAGACCGACGGTCTGCATGAATCGCTGAAGGAGCACGTCAAGCAGAAGATCGGCCCGTGGAAATATCCGCGCTGGATCGACGTGGTGGATGCGTTGCCGAAGACGGCGACGGGGGAAGTTCAACGGTTCAAGCAGCGCGATGGCGCATCGTAATCTCTCTGGTCGTCCCTGCGAAAGCAGGGAGCCAGCGTGAGGATGCGACGTCTCGATCACATCGGAAAGCTTGCGACATGACTACCCTTTCGCCCACGGGCTTCCTCACCATCGGCGCCGCCCATCTCGAATACCGCATGATCGGCCCGTCGCCCGAGCATGGGCCGACCATCGTCATGCTGCATGAGGGCCTTGGCTCCGCCGGGCTGTGGGGCGACTTTCCGGAAAAGCTTCAGGCCGCGACCGGCGCCGGCGTGTTCGCTTATTCGCGTGCCGGTTACGGCCATTCGCAGCCGGCAAAGCTGCCGCGGCCGCTCGACTATATGCATGTCGAGGCGATGGACGTGCTGC
>CADEDX010000175.1 GCA_902826195.1 uncultured Bradyrhizobium sp.
CCGGCAGCAATGTGTGCGTGCGCAAGGTCGATCCGGCAAAAATCTTCGAGCTGATTCCGAAGCACGGCGTCACCCACATGTGCGGTGCGCCGATCGTCTACAACACGCTGATTAACGCGCCCGGCGCGCCGAAGGGCAAGGCCGCACGTCCTGTGGTCGGATTGATCGCAGGAGCTGCGCCGCCCGTCGCCGTGCTGGAAGGCGCCGAAAGCATCGGCATCAAGCTGACGCATGTCTACGGCCTGACCGAGGTCTATGGCCCGGCCTCCGTCTGCGCCGAGCAGCCCGGCTGGGATGAGCTGCCCGCCGACCAGCGCGCGCAGCTGAAGCGCCGGCAGGGTGTCCCCTACCCGCTGGAGGAAGCCGTCACCGTGCTCGATCCCACCACCATGCAGGAAGTCCCGCGCGACGGCGAAACCATTGGCGAAGTGATGTTCCGCGGCAATATCGTGATGAGGGGTTATTTAAAGAACGAAAAGGCCACGCAGGAGGCCTTTGCCGGCGGCTGGTTTCATACCGGCGATCTCGGCGTGCTCGACGCGCACGGCTACGTCATCATCAAGGACCGCTCCAAGGACATCATCATTTCCGGCGGCGAGAACATCTCCTCCGTCGAGGTCGAGGACATCCTCTACAAGCATCCCGCGGTGTTGTTCGCGGCCGTGGTCGCAAAGCCTGATTCCAAATGGGGCGAAGTGCCCTGCGCTTTCGTCGAGCTGAAGGAAGGCGCCAAGGCGACGGAAGCCGACATCATCGCCTTCTGCCGCAGCCACATGTCCGGCTTCAAGACGCCGAAGGCCGTCGTGTTCGGCGCCATCCCGAAGACGTCCACCGGCAAGATCCAGAAGTTCTTGCTGCGCAACCAGGTGGATTCGGCGAAGGCGATCTCGGCGTAGGTGCGCAAGACTTGTAGGGTGGGCAATACGCAGCGTGCCCACCATCTTCATTGAAGTTCGACGTAGGATGGTGGGCACGGCGCTTACGCGCCTTTGCCCACCCTACGAGTCGCTCAACCCATCCTACCAATTCAACGGCGGATAATACGATAATACTGCGGTGCTTCAGCCCGCTCGAACATGCTGTAGTCGCGCATCACTTCGAACACGCGAAAATATTCGACCGTCGGATCGCCAAACAGGCTCGGGCCGAATTCAATGCCGGCCTGCTCGTTCGGCAAATCGACCAGGTGCACAAAGTGCCCGTCGCGATAGACGCTCGAGAAGCTGTCGCGCCGCCACTCGGTCGCCGCCGCCAGCGTGGCCTGCTTCGACTCCGCGGCGAGCACGAAGGTCGGCTTGCGCCGTGCGGGATCGTTATAGGGCGTACGCCGTTCGGGCTGCCAGGTTGGCTCTCCTTGCTTTTGTTCGTAGATTACCTGCGCAACGCGGATACGATAATCCGAAAACACCCGTTCGCGGCCGAGCGTCTGCACGTCATGATGGTGGGCATGGGCGCGCCACGCCGTCAGCGCCGCCTCGTCCTGCCAGATCTGGTAGGACAGCAGCAGGTTCTCCCGCGTCAGGCTTCTGAAGCGTTCGATGAATCGGCAGCCGCCGATCGCCTCGAGATCGGGTTTGAGCGCGGCGGCAAGATCGAGATATTGCTCGCGATGCCCGGGCTTCGTCTGAACTTCAAAGAACAGGCCGATCATCGAATTTTCTCCGCGGGTTCTTCAGCGCCAGCCTAATGTCGTCATAAGCCAGCATAATGTCCGGCGGAAGTGCCTGCGGTCTCTCCTCTTGGTCGCGGTCATCTGCCACGAGCGCGACGGTCGGGCTCGAAGCTCACGGTGTCATCGCGATATTCGAGGATGTCGCCGGGCTGGCAGTCCAGCGCTTCGCAGATCAGCGCCAGCGTGTCGAAGCGCACGCCCTTGACTTTGCCCGATTTCAGCAGCGAGACGTTCTGTTCGGTGATCCCGATGCGCTCGGCGAGTTCCTTCGAACGCATCTTCCGCCGCGCCAGCATGACGTCGAGATTGACGGTGATCGGCATCGCTATCGCCCCTCAGACGAAGGATGCGTTTTCGTCGGCGATGCGGGTCGCTTCCACCATGACCCAGGACACCGCGAGCAACACGCCGCCGACGATCAGCGCCAGATAGTCTTGAGACGACAGGGTGATGACGAGCTGCCGCGTGCCTTGCGGATTGTTCAGCGTGAAGGCGAGCATCAACGCCGTAGACGAGACCGGTCCGAGAACGGCCTGCGCCAGCACGGAACCGGCGAAATTGCGCAGCAGGCGGGCGCTCGCCAGCGTGAACACATGACCGTCTGCGAAATTCAGGAAAAGCGTTCGAACTTGCCACAGCCCGAACAGCAACACGCCGACCGGAACGGCGGTGATGGCGGCTGCGGCGATGAGGTTGCCCGGCGACAATGACAAGCCCTGCCCCGCCTGGCCCAGACGCGCCAGCAGGAGATTTCGCGTCCAGTCGGGAATGAAGAATACCGCGATCATGGCGGCGGCGATCACCAACATGCCGAGCGTGGTCAGCATCGCCATCATCCTGGAGAAGCGACGAAGACGGTCGGCCTGGTCAAATGATGTCATGGATCAATCCTATTGACGCAATGTTTAATTATCGTAATACGATAAAATATCATCGTCAATAGGGTTGAGGCATATGAACTCCAGGCCTTCTCTGCCCTGTCTTCTGCTCCTTTTGCCCGTCATGGCGCTGGCCGGCTGCAGTCATATGCCGGTCACCTCGATGGTGAAACTAGCCCGGCTCGATTTCGAGACCTCGGACCCCGCGCAGCTGCGCGCCGCCATCAAACTGCCGCGCACTTTGCGGGCTCGGCCAAATGGTGTGGCCTTGCGGATCGCGGTCCAAGTCGGACGTGGGCCGGAGGAAGCGCGCGACTTCATGCTGCGCGAAATCCCCGAGCCCGCTGAGCTGACGCGCGAGGCTGGCGCCGGCAGTCACATCTTCGCCTATCGCATCGATGATGCCGACCTCGCGCGCCTGGCGGCCTTTCGCGCTGATCTGATTGCCAAGAAGAGCTCGGGCCAAAAAGGTTCGATCTCGATTTCGGTGCGGCCGCAAGCGTGCAAGGTCGGCGAATTGCCGGACGGGCCAATCACCTTCAGCACCTATCTGCGGACCGCTGAGACCAAGGACTACGTGACGCTCGCCCGCGACGTCGACCTGCGCTCGATCGTGCCGAACGCCGCCGTGGTCGCCGAGATCCCGCGCTGCGGACCCTAAGGCAGCTCCAGCCGCATCCCGTCATAGGCCGGGATCACGCCGGCCGGCAGGCTCTGGCGCAGCACCTCGTAATCGAGGTCGGAATGCATGTTGGTGATCACGGCGCGCTTTGGCTTGAAGCGCTCGATCCATGACAGCGCATCGCTGACGCTGAAATGGCTGGGATGGCCGGCATACCGCAGCCCGTCAACGATCCAGAGGTCGAGGTTCTCCAGCGCCGGCCAGCTCTCCTCGGGGATATCGTGGAGGTCGGGCGTATAGGCGGCGTTGCCGACACGGAAACCCAGCGCAGGGATATTGCCGTGATGAACCAGGAAGGCGGAAAGCGCTACCGGCCCGCCCTTCCCTTCGGTCTCCTGGCTCTCGCCTGCTTCGATCGAATGCCGCGTCAGGATCGGCGGATAGTCGCTGCCCTCCGGCGAGATGAAGCAGTAGGAGAACCGCGCCATGATGTCCTTGGCGGTCGACTGGTTGAAATAGACCGGAATGCGCCGACGCTGGTGCAATACGACGGAACGCAGATCGTCGATGCCGTGGGTCTGGTCGGCGTGCTCGTGGGTCAGGAAGACCGCATCGATATGGTCGACCTCGGCGTCGATCAACTGCTCGCGCAGGTCGGGCGACGTATCGATCACGATCCGCGTGGTGCCGTGCGCGCCTTTGCGCTCCACCATCATCGAGCAACGGCGGCGGCGATTTCTGGGATTGTTCGGATTGCAGGCGCCCCAACCGAGCGCCGGGCGCGGTACGCCGGCGGAAGAGCCGCAGCCGAGGATCGTCAGCGTCACCGTCATGCCGCAACCTTCGGCGCCGGCACTCTTGAAAACAGCCGGAAGAAATTTTCGGTGGTTTGCCGTGAAATCTCCTCCAGCGAGACGCCGCGCGTCTCCGCCATCACCTTGGCGACTTCGACCACGTAGGACGGCTCGTTGCGTTTGCCGCGAAATTTTCCTGGCGCGAGATACGGCGCGTCGGTTTCGACCATGATGCGGTCGGCCGGAAGCTCAGCAGCAAGCTCGCGCAAGCTTTCCGATTTCTTGAACGTCAGGATGCCCGTGAACGAGATCGACAGGCCGAGATCGATCGCCTTCATCGCGAGCTCGCGCCCGCCGGTGTAGCAATGCAGCACGGCACGGAACGGTCCCTTGGCCACCTCGTCTTCGAGGATGCGACCGCAATCCACGTCCGCCTCGCGGGTGTGAATCACCAGCGGCAGATCAGTCGCCCGCGCCGCAGCGATATGCGCGCGGAAGCCGCGCTCCTGCGCCTCGCGCGAACCGTGCTGGTAGAAATAATCCAGTCCCGCCTCGCCCAGCGCCACGACCTTCGGGTGCTTTGTCAGTTCGATCAGTTCGTCGGCCGAAATGCCGTCTTCCTCATCGGCGTGATGCGGATGGGTGCCGACCGAGCAATAGACGTTGGGAAACCGCTCGGCGATGGCGAGCAGCCCGCCGAGCCGCCGCACCCGGGTCGAGATGGTGACGATCCGTCCGACGCCGGCCGTCTCGGCGCGCGCGACCAGCGCGTCGAGATCCTCGGCGAAATCCGGAAAGTCGAGATGGCAATGGCTATCGACGAGCATGGTTGGCAAACGGCTCAATCCGCCTTTGGTTCGACATAGCGCGGGAACACGCCGACGGGTGGTGGCAAGGTCACGCCGGCCAGGATGCGCTTGCCGAGCGCGGCAAAGTCGCGCGCGTCCTCGGGAATGCCGAGGCTGTCGAGCAGCTTGGCTGAGGCCTCTGGCATCGCCGGCTGGGTCAGGATCGCGATCTGCCGAACGACTTCCGTGGTCACATACAGCACGGTCTTCTGTCGCGCCGGATCGGTCTTGGCCAGCGCCCAGGGCGCCTCGCCCGCGAAATAGCGGTCGGCCTCCGCGACCACGGACCATATGACGTTCAGCCATTGATGGATCTGCTGGCTCGCCATCGCCGTCCGCGATGCGGCCAGCATGGCGTCCGCTTCCGCCAGCATCTCCTTGTCGTTGGCGGTGAACTCGCCCGGCTCGGGCAGCACACCGCCCAGTTGCTTGGCGATCATCGACAGCGAGCGTTGCGCCAGATTGCCGAGACCGTTGGCAAGGTCGGCGTTGATCCGCGCGACGATGGCTTCATGGTTGTAGTTGCCGTCCTGACCGAACGGCACCTCGCGCAGGAAGAAGTAGCGCACCTGGTCGACGCCATACTGGTCGGCAAGGTTGAAGGGATCGACGACGTTGCCGACCGACTTCGACATCTTCTCGCCCCTGTTGAACAGGAAGCCGTGCGCATACACCCGCTTCTGCACGGGGATGCCGGCCGACATCAAAAACGCCGGCCAGTACACCGCGTGGAAGCGGATGATGTCCTTGCCGATGATGTGCACGTCCGCCGGCCAGTAGCGCCAGTTGTCCGCGCTCTCGTCGGGAAAGCCGACGCCGGTGATGTAGTTGGTCAGCGCGTCGACCCAGACATACATCACGTGCTCGGGATCGTTCGGCACCTTGACGCCCCAGTCGAACGTCGTGCGCGAGATCGACAGGTCCTTCAGGCCGCCCTTCACGAAGCTGATGACTTCGTTACGGCGCGAATCCGGTCCGATGAAGTCGGGCTGGCTGTCGTACAGCGCCAGCAATCGGTCCTGATAGGCGGACAGTTTGAAGAAGTAGCTGTTCTCCTCGACCCACTCGACCGGCGAACCCTGCGGGCCGCGACGCACCTGGTCGTCGCCGAGAACGGTTTCTTCCTCGGCGTAATAGGCCTCGTCGCGCACCGAATACCAGCCGGCATAGGTGTCGATATATATGTCGCCATTCTGCTGCATCCGGTTCCAGACCGCCTGGACCGAACGATGATGGTCGGGCTCCGTGGTGCGGATGAAACGGTCGAACGACACGTTCAGCCGCTCGTCCATTTGCTTGAACCGGCCGGCATTGCGCGCAGCGAGTTCGGCGACGGCAAGTCCTTCCGCTTCGGCGGTCTGCACCATCTTCAACCCGTGCTCGTCGGTGCCGGTCAGGAAGAACACATCCTTGCCGTTGAGCCGCTGAAACCGCGCCAGCGCATCGGTCGCGATCGCCTCATAAGCGTGGCCGATATGCGGAACACCGTTGGGATAGGCAATCGCGGTGGTGATGTAATAGGTGTTGCGCTCGGCGGCGACAACCGGCTGCGCCGCGGGAGTGGGCTTTGCATGCGGCGTGATCGGTCTTGCGCGGTCGACGGCGGCCGCGATGGCCCATACGACCGGGCTCGCTTCTTGCGGTGGGACCGACTGCGGCTTCGTCGTCTTGCGCGCGGATTTCTTTGCCGGCTTTTTGGCTGCCTTCGGAGCTACTTTCTTGGCGGCCTTCTTGGCAGACTTTTTCGCGACCTTGCCGGCGACTTTCTTCGGCGCCTTCCTGGCCTTCTTCACGACGCGCTTGGCTGCGCCCTTTTTGGCGGCGCGCTTCTTGCCGGACTTCTTGGCGGCCTTCTTGCTCGCGCGTGCGGGCGGCGACTTGCGGGCCTTCTTCGCCTTCTTTTTCGACGCTTTCTTTCCAGCCTTCGCCACCACGAATTCCTTTTCAACGCAACGATATCATGGATTATTGTCGGATTGAGCGTTACCGCGTCGCTTCCGCGAGCATCCCAAACACCGAGAAAACCAGCGGTTTTCGGTCCAGATTATAGGATTCCGTGTCGCGCGCGGCGCGGACGATCTTTTCCCATACCTCGGCCAGCCGTGCAAGGCGGGGCAAATTCGCATTGGCGTCACCGGAGCGCAGCTTTTCGCCGATCCAGCGGTCGATGCCGTCGACGAAAGCCGCCAGCGCCACCCGGTCGCTGGTGCCCAGCGCATCCCCCAGCGCGTGCAATTCGCGCGGATCGACCTGCGGCAGCGTTGCCAGCAGCGCCGCGGTTCGCTGTTGCAGCTTCAACGCATCGCCGCCGAGCAGTGTCAGCGCGCGGGACACGCTGCCCTCCGAGGCGGCGGCCGCTTCCGCCAGCGCGGGATCATCGGGGACGATGCCTGCCGCGTTCGAGGCCGCGCGAATGACGTCGTCGGTGGAAAGCGGCCGCAGCGGCAGCTTGCGGCAACGCGACAGGATCGTCGGCAACGCCCGTGCCGGCGAATGGCTGACCAGCAGAAACAGCGATTTCTGCGGCGGTTCTTCGAGGATCTTCAGCAGCGCGTTGGCGGCGTTCGGATTGAGCTCGTCGACGGTGTCGACGATGCAGACGCGCCAGCCGTCCACCGCCGCGGTCGAGCCGAAGAACGAAATCGTCTCCCGTGTCTCGTCGACGGTGATCACCGTCCGCATCACACCGCGATCGTTCAGGCCCCGCTCGAGCACCAACAGCCCGCCATGCGCGCCGGCGGTGATCTGCCGCGCGACCGGATCATCCGGATCCAGCCCCAGCGTTTCCGCGCGCTGCACCGCAGGCGACGTCGGGTCGGCATGCGCGAGGACGAAGCGGGCCATGCGATAGGCTAGCGTCGCCTTGCCGATGCCCTGCGGACCGCCGATCAGCCACGCATGCGGAATACGCCCGCTGCGATAGGCGGAAAGCAAGGCTGACTCGGCCTCGCGATGGCCGAACAGATCGGCCGTCTCGCGCGGATGCCTGGCCGCGATTTCGTGCTCGGTCTTGCGCGCGCTCATGCCGTCGCCGCCGGGCTTTTGGCCGCAAGGACGCGCTCGCGCACCGCCACCCAGACCCGGTCAGCGACGGTATCGGCTTCCGCATTGGCGTCGATCAGCACGCAGCGTCGCGGATCATCGGCGGCGATCTGCCGGTAGGCGTCGCGCAGACCTTGATGGAATTGCAGATCTTCCGACTCGAACCTGTCAGGCACACCGCTGCCACGGCGGGCGGCGGCCCGCTGCATGCCGACGTCGACAGGGATGTCCAGGATGATGGTCAGGTCGGGCTTGAGATCGCCGATGGTGACGCGCTGCATGGCGTTCAGCACACCCGGTTCGACCTGACCCAGGCGGCCCTGGTAAGCGCGGGTCGAATCCGAAAAACGGTCGCACAGCACCCATGTCCCTTGATTGAGCGCAGGCTGGATGACGGTGCGAACGTGGTCGTCGCGGGCGGCCGCAAACAGCAGCGTCTCCGCCTCCGGCCCCAGCAGCTTGCCCATCCCCGACAGCACCAGGTGCCGCATGATTTCCGCGCCCGGCGAGCCGCCCGGCTCGCGGGTGACGATGGCGCGCTGCCTTGCCTTGGCCAGGCGCCCGGCGAGCTTCTTGATCTGGGTGGACTTTCCGGACCCCTCGCCGCCTTCGAACGTGATGAACTTTCCGCGTCCGGAGGGCCGCCGCGGCGCTTGCTGGTTCATGCTCAGAGCTTCTCCGCGCTCGCGCGGAACATGCCGATGACGAGTTCGCTGGCCCCGTCGATCGCGCGGCGCATGGTCGAGCCGGTGCCGACCGCTTCGGCGGCATAGACCGGCGCCTCCACGGCGATATTGGCGCCGCGCCACACCTTGACGTGCCCGACGGGCTGGCCCGCCTGCACCGGCGCCTTCACCGGGCCGTTATAGACGATCCGCGCGATCAGTTTTTCGCTGCCGTTCTTCGGCACCATCACCTTGATCGGCTGGGGACTGGCCAGTTTCACCGAGCGGCTTTCGCCGCCGAATACTTTGGCGTAGCCGACCTGCTGGTTGGCCGTGAACAGCGTGCGCGTCTCAAAATTGCGAAAGCCCCATTCCAGCATCTTCTTGGCTTCGGAAGCGCGGTCGTCGGGGTCCTCGAGGCCGTTTATGACGACGATCAGCCGGGTGTCGTTCTGCACGGCGGAGCCGACCATGCCGTAGCCGCCCTCCTTGGTGTAGCCGGTCTTCAGCCCGTCGGCGCCATTGAGCGAGTTCAGCAGGGGATTGCGGTTCTGCTGCCGGATCTTGTTCCAGGTGAATTCCTTCTCACCGAACAATTTGTACATGTCGGGATAGGTCAGGATCAGATGGCGGGCGAGTTTTCCGAGTTCCCGCACCGTCATGCGGTTGTTGGGATCGGGCAATCCGTTGGAGTTGCCGAACGTCGATTTCGTCAGCCCGAGTTCGCGCGCCCGCTTGGTCATGAAGTCGGCCGCAAAGATCCGCTCATTGCCGGCCATGCCCTCGGCCAGCGCGATGCAGGAATCATTGCCGCTCTGGATGATCGCACCCTTCAGCAGGTCATCCACCGATACCTTGCTGTTGAGGACGGCGAACATGGTCGAGCCGCCGGCCGGCGCGCCGCCCTTGCGCCAGGCGTTCTCGCTGATGCGGTATTCGTCGGTCAGCTTGACCTTGCCGTCCTTGATGGCGTTGAAGACCACCTCCACCGTCATCAGTTTCATCATGCTGGACGGCGCCCGCAATTCGTCGGCGCTCTTCTCGAACAGCACGCTGCCGCTCGACGCCTCGATCAGGATCGCGGTCGGCGCGTCGCCGTCAAAGCCGCCGTCTTCCTTTTTCGGCGCGCCCTGCACGCTGTTGTTGGCGGCATAGACGAAGCCACCCCAGCCGACCGCGAACACCACCGCAGCGGCCATCAAGCCGCGCCACCGGATGATGACGGATTTGCGGGAAACGGAAGTCTCGGCTGCCATCGGCGATGTCCTGAATCCTTGCCTTCTAACAGTTGGAGGGGGCGCGAACAACACGGGCTTTGGATTGTACCGCCCTGTCGATCGGATTGCAGCACTGAACGAAGGAACGTATCGTGGCGGCGCGGCAAACTTGTCGACAAAGCACGCAAAACAGGGCGGAAACGCGATGTCATCCTTACGGACCATTTCCGCCAACGGGCTGGACTTCTTTGTTTTGGAAGAAGGACAGGGACCGCTGGTGCTGCTGTGCCATGGCTGGCCCGAACTGTCCTATTCCTGGCGGCATCAGGTTTCTGCCATCGCGGCCGCCGGCTTCCATGTCGTCGCCCCCGACATGCGCGGTTTCGGCCGAACCAGCGCGCCGGCTGATGTCGCCGCCTACACCATCTTCCACAATGTCGGCGACATGGTCGCGCTGGTGGCGGCGCTTGGCGAGAAGCAGGCGGTCATCATCGGCCACGACTGGGGCGCACCGGTCGCCTGGCACGCGGCGATGTTCCGGCCGGATATCTTCACCAGGGTCGCCGGCCTCAGCGTTCCGCCCCCTTCCCGCGGCCGTGGCTTGCCGCTGGAAACCCTGCGGAACAACGGCATCACCAATTTCTACTGGCAGTATTTTCAGCCGCCGGGGGTGGCCGAGGCCGAGTTCGAGCGCGACGTCGCCGCGACCATGCGGACCGTGCTGGCCGGGCGGGGCTTCTCCGACCCGACCGCCCATCAATACGTCCACGAGGGCGGTTTCCTCGCCGGTGCCGATCCAGCCAGGCCGTTGCCGGCCTGGCTGACGGAGGCCGACCTCGCCTATTTCACGGCAGTCTATCAGCAGTCCGGCTTCCGCGGAGGATTGAACTGGTATCGTAACATCGACAGGAACTGGGAATTGACCGCGCCCTGGCAGGGCGCGCAGATCCACCAGCCTTCCCTGTTCATCGCGGGATCGAAGGATGGTGTCATCACCGGGTTGATCGGCGCCAAGCTGGTCAACGAAATGGAACGAGTGCTGCCCAATCTGCGGCAGAAGCTGATTCTGGACGGCGCAGGTCACTGGGTCCAGCAGGAGCGGCCCGACGAGGTCAACGCCGCCCTGATCGCGTTCCTGAGGGGCTAATTCTCGGTCATGTCCGGGCTTGTCCCGGGGCATCCAAGTCCTTGCACTACAAGCAGTAAGACGCGGATGGCCGGGACAAGCCCGGCCATGACGAAAAAACGACTATCGGGAGGCTTGGCGGCTAGTAGAGCCCGCGCCCGTTGAGGACTTCGCTCGGCCCCCGCCGATCGACCGGCAGGTAGGCCTGGCTCGATACATAGCTTGCGTCATTCTCGTAGGATACGGCGCGGGGATTTTGCACGGCGCGCCCCCGCGAGCGGCTGGAGGCCGACATTTCCGAGGTCGCATTGATCGAAGCGTAGTCGGCCGAGCTGTTGCCGAGATTATAGGGTCGCCCCTCCGGCATCGGAACCTCGCCCCGGATGCGGCTCACGGATGACGGAAGTTCGGGCACAAACGGCTGAGCCGAAGCGACCCGGACCGTGGATGGCGACGGCGCCGGCTCGCCGGTGCGCAGCGTCGCCAGCAATTGGCGGTCGTCAGAGCCCTCGAGCGGTGCCCGGCCGACATACTCGACACGGACCTTGGCGACGCCATTTGCTTTGAAATCAAGCAGTTCCGCCGCCTTGTTGGAGACATCGATCAAGCGGTTGCCGTGGTATGGACCGCGGTCGTTGACCCGCACGATCAGCGACTTGCCGTTCT
>CADEDX010000176.1 GCA_902826195.1 uncultured Bradyrhizobium sp.
CAACCGGTCTGCCAGTTGTAGCCGACCTGGCCACCGCCGAAGCCGCCTTGCGGCGCGACATAGAACGTATACGGCGATCCGGCGCCCAAGAAGTCGTGCCGGAAGCGATCGCGGCCGATGCCAACACCGGCGTTGACGCCGATGTAGAAGCCGGTCCAGTCGTAGAAGGCGGCCAGTGCGGGAGCTTTGGTGTAGGGGCGGGCGGCGAGGTCTGCGGCGAATGTCGGGGCGGATCCCAGGCCAACGAGCGCGGTGGCCAAAAGGTACTTTTTCATTTTCAGTTACGGCATTCCCAGTCCGGCATTCCCACTACATTCCCGACTCACGCGCGTCCGGTAGCACGGCCGTAGTTCTACGGGATTCGCTTGATATTGCTGTAGCCGGTGGGCCACATCCTTGCTCGGATTGATGCGCCGCGCCGTGCCGGCAATTTCTGCTCAGAATCAAGGCATTGGAGGCCGGACTTCAGCTCGCTTTCCGCGCAACAACAAACAGCATCGCAGCCATCTTGTCGTCGAATCCTTTGACTTCCCCACTTTCGATCGAGAGCTCGTCCCAGTTGCCAGCTTCGGCGTAGGTTTTACGCAGCCAATCCGGCGAAGGAAAATTGTAGTAGCGATCGAGCGCGTCGCGCCCGCCCGCCTCGCCTTCCTTGTAACTGGCAAAGAAGGCGCCGCCCGGTTTCAGCGCACGCCAGATCAGCGAGAGAACGTGCGGAAGCTGATCGCGCGGCACGTGCAGCAGGCAGGCATTGGCCCACACGGCGTCGTATGCCTCGACCTCGTCGAGTTCGTGAAACAGCAGCGTCTCGACATGACGGCCGAGGCGCTTCGACGCAACCGCGGCCATTTCCGGCGATCCGTCGGTGGCGTGCACATCAAACCCTTGCGCCAGCATCTCCGCGGTGTCGCCGCCGGCGCCGCATCCAAGTTCGAGGATATGTCCGCCCGGCGGCAGCACCGCCAGAAACGCCGCCAGCCGCGCCTTGCGCGAAGTGATCTCGCGCCCGGCATAGGCCTCGGCATGGCCGCGGTAGAATTGCAGCGTCGCTTCGTCCACGAAACCTCTCCCTTTCACGGAAACAGCGCGATCTGCTCCAATCCCGCCGTCTCGGGCAGCCCGAACATCAGGTTCATGTTCTGGATCGCCTGCCCGGCCGAACCCTTTACCAGATTGTCCAGCGTGGAAATCACGATCGCCCGGTTCTTGATGCGGTCGGCGACGACGCCGATCTGCACTTGGTTGGAGCCGCGCACGTTCTGGGTCTGCGGCAGCACGCCCTTCTTGGCGACATGCACGAAGGGCTCGTTGGGGTACGCCTTCTCCAGCTCGGCGCGCAGATCATCTGCCGTCGCGCCGTTGAGCTTGACGTAGCAGGTGCAGAGTTCACCGCGCGCCATCGGGATCAGATGCGGCGTGAAGTTGATCGTCACCGCGGAGCCGGCGGCGACGCCGATTTCCTGCTCGATCTCAGGCGCGTGCCGGTGGGTGCCGACCGAATAGGGCGACAGCCCCTCCCCCGCCTCGCTGAACAGCGCGTTCTGCTTCAGTCCGCGGCCGGCGCCGGTGACGCCCGACTTCGCGTCGATGACGATGTCGTCGATATCGATCAGTCCGGCCTTGGCAAGCGGCACCAGCGCCAACAGCACCGCCGTCGGATAGCAGCCGGGACAGGCGACCAGCCGCGCAGCCGCGATCCTCTCCCGGTAAAACTCGGTCAGGCCGTAGACCGCCTCGCCCTGCAAATCCAGCGCACGGTGCTCGTGGCCGTACCACTGGGCGTAAGTATCCTTGTCGCGCAGCCGGAAATCGGCGGACATATCGAGAATCTTGATCCTGGGATTGGCCTTCAGGACCGCCGCGATGATCTCCTGCGTGGTGCCGTGCGGCAGCCCGCACAACACCGCGTCGAGGCTACTCCAGTCGACTTTTTCCCATTCCACCAGTTTTGGCAGATCCAGCATGAAGAAATGCGGAAACACATCGCTCATCGCCTTACCGGCATGGGTATTGGCGGTGAGCGACGCGATCTCGGCATGCGGGGCCGCGCCAGCAGGCGCACCGCATCGGCCCCCGTGTAACCGGAAGCGCCCAGGATGCCGATCTTCTTCGGACTCATCACGCTTTCCTTTTACGTGTCGGCCAGGCCCAGCATCAGCCGCATGTTCTGCACCGCGGCGCCCGAAGCGCCCTTGCCGAGATTGTCGAGCCGCGCGACCAGCACCGCCTGGCGATGCTTCTCGCTGGCGAAGACGTAGAGCTCGAGCATGTTGGTCTCGTTGAGCGCCTCGGGCTCGATCCGCCCGCCCTGGGTCGCCGCGTTTTCCAGCGGCATCACCGCGACGTATTTGCTGCCCGCATAGCGCTTCGCTAGCGCCGCGTGAAGATCGGCACCGGTGGGTTTGCCGGTCAGCGTGTCGAGGTGCAGCGGCACCGAGACCAGCATGCCCTGCCGATAATTGCCGACCGACGGCACGAAGATCGGCCGCCGCGTGAGGTTTGAGTAAAGCTGCGTCTCCGGCAGATGCTTGTGCTCGAAGCCGAGGCCGTACAATTCGAACGACGGCGCGCTGCCATCCTCGAAACTCGCGATCATCGTCTTGCCGCCGCCCGAATAACCGCTCACCGCGTTGATGGTGACGGGATAGTCCGCAGGCAACAGGCCGGCATCGACCAGCGGCCGCAGCAGTGCGATGCCGCCGGTCGGATAGCAGCCGGGGTTGGATACTTTTCGGGCGGAGCGGATCTTGTCGGCCTGGTCCGGCGTCAGTTCCGGAAAGCCGTAGGCCCAGTCCGGCGCAACACGGAATGCCGTCGATGCGTCAAGCACTTTTGGCGCGCTCGCGCCCATGCTGTCGATCAGCGCAACGGTTTCCTTGGCCGCATCGTCCGGCAGACAGAGGATGACGAGGTCGACTTCGCTGAGCAGTGCCCGCTTGGCGGCAGGATCCTTGCGCTTGTCGTCGGCGATGTTCTTCACCACGACGTCGTTCTGCAGCCGCAAGCGCTCGGCAATGCCGAGACCTGTCGTTCCGGAGCCGCCGTCAACGAACACGGCAGGCTTTGTCGAAGCACCGGCGGTTTTGGGACGATGGCTGTCGGTGAGGGTCATGGCGTGCTCCTTTCGAGCTGGTTCGTGTCGCTGGCAAAGGCTTGCGGCCGTGCCTCTCTCATCAAATGCGCAATACGTTGCGCGCCGGCGTCAGCTTGCGCGGCAAGCGATCCCGCGATCGCGGCAAAGTCGGTCTCGGACTTATGCTGGCTCAGCTTGAGGCTGCCCTCCACCTCTTCCACCGTCATCTCGAGACCCACGATCGCTTTCTTCAACGCTTCCAACCGCCCGGCCGTCATCTTCGACGACAGCCAGGGCTTCTTCGGCAGCAGCCGCTCCTCGAACTTGGCGCTGAGCGTCTCGATCTGCTCGGCGAGTTCGTCCCCGGACATCGCCCGCACCGCGCCGGTCAGGTGCACCACCTGGTACAGCCAGGTCGGCACCTGATCGGGCGAGACGTACCAGTCCGGCGAAATATAAGCGTCCGCGCCGTTAACGGCCAGCAGCCAGGACGTGGTCCCGTTCGCCAGCTTTATCAGCGGATTGTGACGCGCGACATGAAACGCCGCGCGCAACGTGCCGTCATTGGACGATGTCAGAAAGAACGGCAGCGGCGAGGCGACCGGCTTGTTGCCGTCCCACGCGCAGGCCAGCCCAAAGCCGCGCGCTTCCGCGAACGCGAGGCTCGCGGCGCGGTCGGACTTGAACGGTGGAGGCGTATACATTTCCAACTCCTGCTTGACGTAGGAGCCGCCGGTTCAGACCGCGATTTCTTGGGAAGGAAGAAGCCGCGGGACCATATCCGGCGGCAGGGGCGACGATCCTAAACGCAGACGTCCGCCCGTACCGCGATGATGCGGCGGCGGCGGCGAGCGATGGTCATGGTCGCGGCGATAAACATGGACGCGGCTATAAGGCCGCGCCCACTTTCCGTCAAGGGATATGCGTCAAATCACCGGATTCCACGGCGCCGGGATCAGCCGGTAGCCGTTGCCGTCTTTCTCGACAAAGCCGCTGGCCGGGAACGGATAGTGGAAGCCCTGCACGCGCATCTTGTCGGCGACCAGCATGTCGTAGACCCGCCGGCGGGTCTTTTCCGCCAGCGCCGGATCCTGGTCGAACATCAGATGCCATCCCGGATTGGCGACGAACAGCGCCGGATGGTTGGTGACGTCTGACTGGATGAACACCTTGTCGGAGCCGGAGGCGAGAACATAGGAGGTGTGGCCCGGCGTATGACCGATTGTTTCCAGCGCTGTCAGTCCGGGCGCGATCTCCTTGCCCCACTCATAGGGCGTCGCCTTTTTGTTCAGCCCGGCTTCGAGCACGCGGCGGGCGTTCTTGAACACGGTCTGCATCCGCCCTTCCGGCGCCCGGCTCATTTCGCCGTCATCCATGAAGTATTTCCACTCCGCCGCCGGCACCAGTATCTCGGCGTTGGGGAATGCCGGCTTGTTGTCGGCTGTGAGAAGACCGTTGATGTGATCGCCATGGAAATGCGAGATCACGACCATGTCGACCGCATTGGAATCGAAGCCTGCCGCCACCATGTTGGCGCCGAACTGGCCGACATTGCCCTTGCTGGAGGCGAATGCCGCCGCACCATTGCCGGTGTCGATCACGACGAGCTTGCCGCCGGTGTTGACGACCAGCGGCGCGAACTGGATCGACATCTTGTCCTTCGGCATGAAGTTCTTTTCCAACGCCGCGTTGACTTCGTCCTTCTTGACGTTGAGCACGAACGTATCGGGCAGCGCGAAATTGTTGACGCCGTCGGAGACTGCGGTCACCTGGGCGTCGCCCACCTTGTAGCGATAGAAGCTCGGCGCCTGCTTGTCGGCGGCTGGTGCTGCGGCCGTGGCGGGTGCTTGCGGCAGGAGCGGCGTAGCGGCGAGCGCGACTGCGCCCGTGAGTGCGTGACGACGTGTCAGTTCCATGGTGATGTCCTCCAGTGAGATGATGGATGTCGGTTTACCGCAGAACTTATCAGCGCTTGTGCGATGCTGCGACGACGGCGATATGAAGATGGCCTCGGTATCCTCGGGGCTAACACCCCTGTCATGCGCTTATTCCGGCCAGGCCTACACCGCCCGCCACAACCATTCGGCAAGCTTGCCCATCACGTCGCCGACCAGCAGCAGGACGGCCGACCAGACCAGCGCCGAGACGAAATTGGCGATCTGAAATGGCCAGTAGGACATCTCAAAGATGCCCGCGGCGAGCGGCACCGAGGCGCGCAATGGGCCGAAGAAGCGGCCGATGAAAATCGACGGCACGCCCCATTTTCGCACGAACGCCTCGCCGCGCGGCAGTATCTCCGGGTAACGCGACAGCGGCCACATCTCGGCGACCTTCTCCTTGTAGCGGTAGCCGAACCAGTAGGAGACCCAGTCGCCGAGTGCGGCCCCGATCCCGCCGGCCAGCCAGACCGGCCAGAAAGAGATACCGCTGACGCCGATCAGCGCGCCGATCGCGACCAGCGCGCCCCAGGCCGGTATCAGCAGCGAGATGAACGCCAGCGATTCGCCGAACGCCAGCAGCATCACGATCGGGGCGGCCCACGCCTGATTGTCGCGCACGAAATCAGCCAATGCGCGCGCAAAATCCTGCATCTCCTGAGTGCCTTCCCCGCCCCGTCTGCGCCGCTGAATTCTTACCCTGATTCAAGGGCTCACGACAGCTAGCCAGCCGATTGCGTGACATCAAGTCACAAAGGCTGGCATGGGTCGTGATTTCAGGCGAGCATCAAAGCTTCCGCGCTGGCGCGGGGCAAATAGGGCCGGAAACGCCTCAGTTCAGCTCTGCGGCGTCGGCGCCCGTCGTGGAGGCCGCGGCCGGCGCGCCTGTAGCGCGACCGGCTGAAGGGTCACGATGACCGGATTCGGCTTGTGATCCTGCGCGGCGCCGGTGGCGGCGTCGACGCCCATCCCGACCAGCCCGCCGACCAGAAGATTGCCCGCGAACCCCGCCGCACCGGCCCCCGGGATTTCCTTGGTCAACGGAATGACCTGGGGTTCATAGCCTTCTTTGGTGACGGTCACCGTGATGTCGGCGTTCCGCTTGGCCACGACCACGCAGGGCGTGACGCAGGCCGTCGGATTATCCAGCCCCCGATAGCTCGGCCGTCGCCCCAGCAGGCGTACTCGAAATGGAGATATTCTCGGTCGTTCCCCTCGTTACCGACGCGCAACCCACACAGGGCGCCGCGATTGCGGCGGCCAACAGCACTCTGATGACCATTTACACTCCCCGACGCGCCAACACCTTTCAGCAACCACAAGACGAGCGCAAGGGAGAGCCCGCGCTGGCATTGCGATATTGTTAACCGCGTGGCGTGGCGATGACTCTCATGGCTCCGGCCTTTCCCGTCCTGCCGTCACTTTTTGAGCCCAACCATGGCAT
This sequence comes from uncultured Bradyrhizobium sp., assembly GCA_902826195.1. GTDB lineage: Bacteria > Pseudomonadota > Alphaproteobacteria > Rhizobiales > Xanthobacteraceae > Bradyrhizobium. The sequence continues at coordinate 6,455 of CADEDX010000176.1, forward strand.
AGTCAGCGTAACCGATTCGGCGCGCCGTGCCGCGCGCAACACACGAAGAGCCATGTCCAAGCCATTGAAAACTGCTGCAAAAACCAAAACCGCCAACGATCTTTTTGGGGCGGGTCGCACGCCGCCCAAGGCTGCGTCGCGGGCGACCAGCGCCGAGGCCGGCTATACCGCAGCCGACATCGAGGTGCTGGAAGGGCTGGAGCCAGTACGCCGGCGTCCCGGCATGTATATCGGCGGCACCGACGAAAAGGCCCTGCACCACCTGTTCGCCGAAGTCATCGACAACTCGATGGACGAGGCGCTGGCGGGACACGCCTCCTTCATCGAGGTTGAACTCGGCGCCGACGGATTCCTCACGATCACCGACAACGGCCGCGGCATCCCGGTCGACCCGCACCCGAAATTTCCGAAGAAATCCGCGCTCGAAGTCATCATGTGCACGCTGCATTCCGGCGGCAAGTTCGACTCTAAGGTATATGAGACCTCGGGCGGCCTGCACGGCGTCGGCGTCTCGGTGGTGAACGCCCTCTCCTCGCTGCTCGAGGTCGAGGTCGCGCGCGAACAAAAACTCTACAAGATGTCGTTTGAGCGTGGCCATCCCAAAGGCAAGCTCCAGGATCTCGGCAAGATCAACAATCGCCGGGGCACAAAGATTCGCTTCAAGCCCGACACTGATATCTTCGGCGCCAAAGCCGCGTTCAAGCCGCAGCGCCTGTTCAAGATGGCGCGCTCGAAAGCCTATCTGTTTGGCGGCGTGAAGATCCGCTGGCGCTGCGCCCCCGCGCTGCTGAAAGGCATCGACGAGGTGCCCGCCGAAGACGAATTCCACTTCCCGGGCGGCCTGAAGGACTACCTCGCCGCCGCCATTCACGCCGACACGCTGGTCCATCCGGATATCTTCTCCGGCAAATCGGGACGCAACGGCGCCCACGGCGCCTGCGAATGGGCAGTCGCCTGGACGGCGGATGCCGACGGATTCCTGTCCTCCTACTGCAACACGGTGCCGACGCCCGACGGCGGCACCCACGAATCCGGCATGCGCAGCGCGATGCTGCGCGGCCTCAAAGACCACGCCGAGCGCATCGGCCAGGGTAAGCGCGCCGCGCCCGTCACCTCGGAAGACGTGATGGTCGGCGCCGCCGTGATGCTCTCGGTCTTCGTTCGCGAGCCGGAATTCCAGGGCCAGACCAAGGACCGCCTCGCCACGGCGGAAGCGCAAAAGATCGTCGAGCAGGCGATCAAGGACCCGTTCGACCACTGGCTGTCGGGCAATCCGCTGCAGGCCAACAAGCTCCTTGATTTCGTCATCGAGCGCGCCGACGAGCGGCTGCGCCGCCGCGCCGAGAAGGAAACTTCACGCAAGACCGCGGTGAAGAAGCTGCGGCTTCCCGGCAAACTGGCCGACTGCACCAACACGGCGACCGAAGGCTCCGAGCTGTTCATCGTCGAAGGCGACTCGGCGGGCGGCAGCGCGAAACAGGCGCGCGACCGCAAGACCCAGGCGATCCTGCCGTTGCGCGGAAAAATCCTCAACGTCGCTTCCGCCGGCAAGGACAAGCTCACCGCCAACGCACAGCTCTCCGATCTCATGCAGGCGATCGGCTGTGGCACGCTGGCGCATTACCGCGAAGAAGATCTGCGCTATTCCCGCATCATCATCATGACCGACGCCGACGTCGACGGCGCGCATATCGCATCATTGCTAATCACGTTCTTCTACCGCCAGACGCCGCGGCTGATCGACGAAGGCCATCTGTATCTGGCCGTGCCGCCCCTCTATCGCCTCACCCACGGCAGCAAGACGGTTTACGCCCGCGACGAGGCCCACAAGGAAGCGCTGCTGAAGAGCGAGTTCAACGCCAACGCCAAGGTCGATGTCGGCCGCTTCAAAGGCCTGGGCGAAATGATGCCGGCGCAGCTCAAGGAAACCACGATGGATCCGGCCAAGCGCACCCTGCTCCGCGTCGTGTTGCTGGCCGACGACCGCGAGGGCACCGCCGATTCGGTCGAGCGGCTGATGGGGACCAAGGCCGAAGCCCGCTTCGCCTTCATCTCCGACAAGGCCGAATTCGCCAGCGACGACCTGCTGGACGTGTGAGGCTCACGCCCCATCGGGGGGGGGGGCGTTGGGTAATGTTGGCGCCTTTGTCGCGTTCGACGACGGCCAGACGATACCTGCCCGACTCAAGGAGCGGCACGGCAAGGGGCTCGAGATCGGCGGACGCGAAGGGCGCTTCCGATTCTCCCGAGCGGTCAGCTCACGCCCGGCTCGCCCTCTCGCCTTCAGTGGGAACTTGCCCGCATCGGCCTGTCAGCCGACCGTTTCGCAAGGGGAACCCAGTTTCGGGCGATTTTCGGCACTTTCGGGCCTCATATGGCCCGAATTTGCGCGTCTTCGGGCAATTCGCCGGCATTCCTTTTCCGGTGCCTGTGGTGCTCGCGCAACAGCTTTTTGGGCGGGAGTGCGTATAGTCGCGACACTGGGTTTTGGGAATCGGGCGCTCGCGCTTCGTCAGAGCAATCAGAACTGACGCTTCTGGACTAAGGAATTGACTATGAAAAAGGTACTGCTCGCTCTGACCGCGCTGGCGGCTTTCACTGGATCGGCCTCGGCGGCTGACCTTGGAGCCCGCCCCTATGCCAAAGCTCCGATGGTTGCTCCGGCTCCGAATTGGACCGGTTTCTACATCTTCGGCGGTGCTGGCGGCGGCGTCTGGGATGCTGACTCGCACACCAATGTTTTGGGCGTTCCGGCCACGATCAATCAGCGCGTCGGTGGCGACGGTTGGTTCGGTACGGTCGGTATCGGCTATGACTGGCAGTTTGGCGGCTGGGTGGCCGGCATCTTCGGCGATGGCCAGTTCGGCAGCCTGAAGGGGACGATCAATGATCAGTTCGTCGGCCTGACCGGCAACATCAAGATGGAAAACGCCTACGCCGGTGGTGTTCGCCTCGGCTATCTCGTCGCTCCGAACGTTCTTTCCTACGTCAACGGCGGCTACTCCGGGTCGCAATGGTCCGGCACTGGCCTGACCAACTTCGCTGGCACGCCTTCAGCCTTCCACACCGACTCGTTCAGCCGCAATGGCTGGTTCATCGGCGGTGGCGTCGAGAACAACCTGAACATCTTCGGCATCTCGGCGCCGGGCTGGTTCATGAAGACCGAATATCGCGCTGCCTATTACGAGCGCAAGGACGTCGCCGTCCGCACCAATGTCGGCAACCTCGCGACCACCGACGCCATCAGCTTCAAGCCGTTGGTACAGACCGTCAGCACCTCGCTGGTTTACCGCTTCAACTGGGGTGGTGCTCCGGTCCAGGCCAGGTACTGATCTCAAATCAGCAATCTCAAAAGCCCCGGCATTGCCCGGGGCTTTTTTGCGTTTGTCAGGACCGAAACCGCGCCAACCTCTCCGTGCGGGCTTTCAGGAGTCGCCGCCCGCGACAGCCGCCTTTAGCGACCAGTATGCGCGCCGCGACCGGAACTCGACCTCGGACCAGTCCGGATCTGTCATCGCCTCGCCGATTTCGTCACGATTAGCCATCGCCTCGGCGCGGCCGATGCCCGCCGTCAGCAGCGACGGGTCGTCCGCCGACTTGCCGTAAACGATCGCTGACACGCGGGCGACCGTCACGCCGTATTGGTCCGGGCTCACGGCCTCCCGTCGCGCCTGCCACCAGTCGCGTTCGAGAGCCGCCGCCTCCGCGACATCGAATCCGCCGGGAACGCCGGATGCCAACAGGCCGAAATAGGTCTCAAGCAGCGGCACGCCGCGTCGGCCGCCTCGCGCGAACGCGTTGGCTGGAACGCCCTCGCCGCCCGTGCCGCTGCCAGCGCGATTCGAAAGCTGTCCAGCGGCGCGAAGCCGAACTGGCTCCGTCACAGCCGGTAGGGATGGCCGAACAGCGCGAGATAGCGCCTTTCGTAATAGTCGCGCCACATCGCTGTCTCCAGCCGCGCAATTTCAGTCGGGTCGAACCCGCGCAAGTCCGCCTTGCGCGGCCAGGCCGCATAGGCACCACTGCCGACGACGACAAGCGCAAGCGCGAAGATGACCGTTCTGCGGTTCATGATGTCCCGTGAAATGGCGGTGCAGTGAGTTCCGGGCCTTGCGGAGCGGGCCGGCATTGTATTCGATCGAAAGCTACGGCCGCTCCGGGCAATGGTTTCCCATGGCTGCCGGACAACCGCGGCTGAAGCTGCGGAAACGGGAGGAAACCCATGGCCCGATCGCTTTCGATCATCGGCTTTCTGGCGCTCGCCATCGGCCTGCTCTGGATCGGGCAAGGCACCGGCGCCATCCGCTGGCCGTCATCCAGCTTCATGGTCAATCAACTGCAATGGGCCGGATATGGCGCGCTGCTCGGCGCTGTGGGCCTGATCCTGATCTGGCAGGGCAACCGCTAGATTCGTAGGATGGGCGGAGCCGACGAGGCCAGCCGAAGGCCGGACCGTTGGCTCCGCCCATTCATCCTACAGAAAACTGGAAAACCACCATGACAGCACGACCCTTCGATCTCTCCGGCAAGGTAGCCATCGTCACCGGCGGCAATGGCGGCATCGGGCTCGGCATGGCCCGCGGCCTCGCGCAGGCCGGCGCGGCGATCGCGGTGGTGGGGCGTAACGAGACCAAGTCGGCGGCCGCAGTCGCGGAGCTCAAGCAGGGTGGCGCCAGGGCGATCGCGATCACGGCCGACGTCACCGACCAGACGGCTATCGCCGCCATGGCCGAACGCGTCACGCGCGAACTCGGACGCATCGACATTCTCGTCAACAATGCCGGCATGAGCATCCGCAAGCCGCCTCACATCCTCGATATCGCCGAATGGAACACGGTAATCCAGACCAACCTCACCAGCGCTTTCGCGTGCTCAAAGGCGGTCTATCCGGTGATGAAGGATGCCGGTGGTGGCAAGATCGTCAATATCGGTTCGATGATG
>CADEDX010000177.1:0-4581 GCA_902826195.1 uncultured Bradyrhizobium sp.
CGGTGCGCAAGGCCGCAATCACGGCCTCGATCAGATCATACGCGCCGCCGGCGACCGGCGACGGCGCGTCCGGCTCTGCTACGAGACGGCCATCGAGATATGTCATTTGCCGCCACCTCCGCGATGGGATGTTGCTCCACCGGCGTATGTGCAAGCCCGATGCCATTGGCCGCTGTGCTCAGCCGACGCCCTCGGCGAGCGCGGCCACCACGGGCCATCCGACGGCGCCGGTTGGGTCGAGTTGCTTCAGCGCATCGAGCATCTCGCCGGCTTGCTGCAGATCGTTTTGCCTTAGATGAATGAAGGCGAGTGCCTTCAGCGTGTAGAGTGCGAAGCGGCCGGGGCCGTCAGGCAACACGGACTGTGGTCGCCAGTGCCGCCAGTCGGGCGACCACCCCGCCTGGCTGGCAGCCTCCTTCAAGCCGTTCTCGGCGGCGTCCTGTGCCTGATCGAGCCGGCCCTGATAGGTGTGGATCTTGTAGAGGCAAAAATAAACCGGCAGCGCCTCCGGCGCGGCGGCGAGCGCTTGCCGGAACAGACTGTCCGCGCGCGAGGGGTCGTGTCGATAGGCGACGACGCCCTGCTGCAGCAGCGCGTCGATAGCCTCGGGCAGCTCTCCGAAGTTGATGGAGTCTTCCGTCTTGAACAGCTCGATCATGCGCAGCCTTGAGGATACCGAATGTGTGGCGTCCGGCTCACTTCACCGGGTGAAGCGGCTGCGTGGCCGCGACCGCCGCCTTCGGCTTGTGCTGTGAAATGGCGTCGGCCACCGCGGTTGCGATCAGCCGTCCGCGATCGTCCGTTCCGCTCCAGTTCGAACGCCGGCCGCGGGAATCGATCTCCAGCAGCTTTGCGCCGGCAGGCACCTCGGTTCCGTCACGGACAATTCCGCGCAGGATTCCATCGAACGGCGCACGCATCGGCTCATTTCCCAAATGGCCGACAATGAAATCCTTGAACACCCGCGTGCCGATCTCGATTGCCGTATTCCATCGCCCGGAGAAATCCGCGCGCACGAAGCGCTCGCCGGCATGGTTGCCGACTCGCTGCGAAATCCCGTCGGACTGATCGGTGCAGCCTTCATGAATGATGCGCCCGGCCTTGCCCGGCCGGGTTTCGATCGCAATGTCGCAATTGACGCTGCTGGCGAAGCCGGGACCGAGGCCGATCGCCAAACGGCCGAGGCGGCGCAGATCGGGGGTCGCGAGATACTTCTGCATCCTGGCGTCGATGAGGACATCGATGGCCTGTATCACGATCAGGTCGAGAAGTCCGAGCTCCGTGACAGTGACCCCGGAGGTCTGCGCGAGGCTGGTGCGGATTTCGAGCCCGGTATCGGCGCGTCGCGCGACGATACCGTCGACTGCGACGCCGTCGTCATAGAGGGCGTCGTGGAAGGCCATCTTTCGCCGCATCACCGGTGGCAGCGGGTCGTGCGACAAAACGATTCGATAGTTGTTGCGGTGCAATTGCATCGCAACGGCAGAGGCGATTTCGTTGGTGCCGAGGATCACGGCGAATCGAAAGGGGAAGGCGGCCCGCATTTTCGCGTTGCTCCGGTATTGGCTTCCAGTCCGGGAAAGCAAGAGCCGGGCCGCTCGCTGATAAAGAGAAAAATTCAACGAAAGGGAACGTCGACAGCCGGCTTTCCGCGAACCAGGTCGCATCCCAAACAGGCCGTGTTCGGCATGTCGGAAACCTGACACTGGTCGACGCATTGCGTTGCGACAAACCCTGGACAATTCGGTTCGCGACCCGGCATCTCGATGGTTGCGGCCTGGGCCGGAAGCCTTGAGCGGATATTTTGCGAGTTGGTTTGGAGCTTGCATGGCAGCCGCAGCCACCCTGACGGAGTGCGTTGCCATGGCTATGGACGGAGTCGAGATCGAGCGCCTGATCAAGCAGTCCTTTCCGGATGCGCAGGTCGTCGTCGTCGATCTCAGGGGAGACGGCGATCATTACGGCGCGCGCGTCACGTCAGGAGCGTTCGTGGGCAAGAGCCGGATCCAGCAGCACAAGATGGTCTACGACGCCTTGCAGGGCCAGATGGGCGGCGTGCTTCATGCGCTCGCGCTCGAGACGATCGTGCCGAAATGAATGGACCGGCTTTTGCACCGCGACCGCGACATCAACCCGATTGCTGAGGAAAGAACATGACCAGTCCGACAGTCGAGCGCATCAAGGGAATCGTCGCGAGCAGCGACGTGGTGCTTTTCATGAAGGGGGTGGCGGCGGCGCCGGAATGCGGCTTTTCCGCCAGCGTGGTCCAGATCCTGAACGGACTGAAGGTCCCGTTCGAGGGGGTCAACGTGCTGGTCGATCCGCAGGTCCGCGAAGGCATCAAGTCATTCTCGGACTGGCCGACGATCCCCCAGCTGTACGTCAAGGGCGAGTTCCTGGGCGGCGCCGATATCGTCCGCGCCATGTTTCAGGAGGGTGAACTTGCGGCGTTGCTGACCGACAAGGGCATCCTGAGCGCAGCGACATGAGTGAGACCGCGGAGGATACCGAATTCGAGCTGCCACAGCTCTACAAGCATCACGTCTTTGCCTGTTCGACACAGCGGCCGCCGGGTCATCCCCGTGGCAGTTGCGGCACGGCCGGCGCCCAGCCGTTGTGGGACCGCATGGCCAAGGCGATCGAGGCGCAACGGCTCTCTGATATCGGTTTCACCGCCTCGGGGTGTCTCGGGTTTTGCAGCGTCGGTCCCTTGATGGTGGTCTATCCGGAAGGTGTCTGGTACCGGCCGACCGCCGCGGAGGATATCGATGAAATCGTCGAATCCCATTTCAAGCACGGTAAACGGGTGGATCGACTGGTTATGGTCCTGACGCGGCGTTGATCACGCCGGCTGCGGCGGACGGTATCGCTTCCGTCAGGCGCGCTCGATGGTGCCTGCGAGGTCGAGAAAGGTCGTCCGGCGTTTCCGCGGCGAGGTCGGCTCCTGCGCAAGGCGGTCTGGTGCGCCAGGCTTCATAGCCGCCGTCGAGGCTGTATACCTCCATGAATCCGAAATCGGAAAAGGTCTGCGCATATTCGCGGCTGGCATTGCCGTGATAGCAATAGATCAGGATCGGCCGCGTCTTTGCGGTGGCGCCGATGACAGCGCCGAGGTTGGCCGACGAAACCGGCTGCGCACCGTCGATGCGCGATTTCGCAAAGGAGCCGGCGTCGCGCGCGTCGAGCACCAGCGGATCGCGGCGCGACAGCAGGGTTTCGGCACCCGCGACGTCAATGCGCTGGAACGGTGGGCGCGGTTTCACGGCCAGGATTCCCCGGGTGGCGCGACCTGCCGGTCCGGATAGGCGGGCCAGGTCGAGATGCGATCGTCGATCAAGGGCCGGCCGATGGTGAAATGGTAAAGCGACTGGAACCGGGTCGTGGTCAGCCCGAGCACTTCATGCAAGGCGTCGTCGAAATAGCAGCCGATGCCGGTGCCGCGCAGCCCCTGCGCTTCGGCTTCCAGGTAAAGCGCGTGCCCGATCAGCCCCGCCTCCCAGTGCAATTGGCGATAGCGCCAGGGATTGGCGCTGACAACGGGTTCGAATTCGCTGAGCATGCTGAGCGCAAAGCAGCTATCGCCTGCAATGGCCTGGTGGCAATTCATTGTTTGGGCGATGACCCGGCAGTCGGTGCACAGCAGCCTGTAGAACGGAAGATGCGCGGGCGCGTTGTCCGGGCTCTGCCACTCGAAGTCCCCGCGCATCTGCGCGCGAAGCGCATCGGCCGCGGCCGCGTGACGCGGCAGCGCATAGACACCGGGGTCGAGTCCCTCGACGCGATGGACGAACAGGATCGGATGAACGCGCGGTGCAAAACGCCAGACGTCCCACGGCGCGTTCGGCCGGTTGAGCAGGCCGTCCAGCATGCGATAGAAGGAATCCGCGCCCATCAAGTGTCTGCCGTCGAACCGCTGCGCGCTGCGTCGACCGAGAATGATGTCGGCGGCGCGACCTTGGTCCGTGGGGTGCCGTGGCGGATGGATCTGGATTTCCGATGGCAACCCGGTGCCGCGACCCTGCGTCGCCCGGCTTACCTGCTCGATCACGGGCCAACGATAAAAGGGATGCGGGTCGAGCAAATTCGCCTGGCCGGCCCATCGGCTTTCGTTGCCGTGCCGGGCAACCGGTGGACGACGCGCGGCTGGCGGGGTGCTGCCGGGTGCGGTCTCGATCTCAATCAGAAGATCCGCGTCTTCGTTCCCTGAAAAGTCGCCGCTTCGATCTATGCCCATCATTGTCGCAAGCTCGGCGCTGTCCACGTCCTCGATAAGCGCGACGCTCCATCCCAGCGCGCCCGCGGCGTAGCGCAGCGCGCCGAGCGCATGTCCGACGTCCAACTGACAATAGCGAAAGGCGCGCTCGCCATACTTCCAGGCTTCTCGCCAATGCACCGATGACAACCCGATCCACGCCCGGGCGGGCGCTTCGGGCCGAATCTCGCTCGCGCACCGCAGCTCCAGCGCGTGGTCGCGGCTCAGTTAGTGGTACATCCCATTACGGACGCCGGGCACGTTGCTGGAAAAAACGTAGACTTCGGTCGGATGCAGATTGCCGCTCGACGGATTGCAGCGCACCGCCC
>CADEDX010000177.1:4591-11391 GCA_902826195.1 uncultured Bradyrhizobium sp.
ACCGCCCAGCGGTCCGGTCCGTATTCCTTCCAGGCCGACAGTCCCATTGATAGCTGCAGCAGACTGGCCAGGGATTCGATGGTAAGGGCGGTGGCGTCGACGCTGCCGGGTGTCGTCGCTTGCGCGAAGCTGGCGCCGAGGCGGCCCGCACCGAGTTCGAGTGCGGTTCGCGCGCAGCCGGCGAATTCCCTGAACGGATTGGGCTGCGCGTCCCAGTCGAGCGTCTCCGGGCCGACGGCAAACCGCTTGAGATCGTGCTTGGAGCGGGCGTGATAGTCCGGCACCGTTTCGGCGGGGTTCAGGGTCGATACCGCTGCGACGTTCATCGGGGAAACGATTCCGCGACCGGGTGAGGATCCGGACAGCGCGGCGCTGCTCTGGGACGGCTGCAGTTTTCGGCATCGCGGCCCGCGGCGCCACCCAGCAGCGACGTGACGGGGGCGCGGTCGAAGCCTGCACATCGTTCTCCGTCGGCTTCGACCAGCGGCCGCCGGATCAGGAGCGGATCCCCAACCAGTGCAGCGAGCGCCGTGTCAGCACCGAAGGCTGCGGGGTCGATCTCACCGGACTTGATGCGCGGAGCCGCCGCATTGAACCAGGAAGCAACCGGCATTGATCCGAAGAATTCGCGCAAACGCTCGGCGGTCCACGGCTCCGTCAGCAGGCTCCTGGCGAACACGACATGGCCCGCGGCCTCCAGCATCTGCTTTTGCCGGGCATTGGTCTTGCAGCCGGGCTTTTGGTAAAAAATCACCGTCGCCATGGCGCAGCGTTCCTACAGCACGCTGAGCTGAACCAGCGGCGAAGCGCCGCCGCGGCCCAGAATGGTATCCACCTTCTTGCGGACGGCCTCCAGCGTCAGCGGCTTGACCATGGCGCCATGGGCTCCGGCTTTCAGGCCCTCGATGGCGACCGCTTCGTCGGATTTGGCACAAACGATGAGAACGCGGACGCCGGGAAATTTCGCCGTCAGTTCGCCGATCAGCGCGTTGCCCCTCTGCTTGAGGAAGGAAACGCCGAGCAACACGACATGCGGTTGCAGCCAGCCGACGCCCTTTTCATAGGCCTCTTCCGGGCTGGTCAATTCATGGGTCTCGATTTCGTCATGCAGCATGAACTGCAATGCGGCGCGGGTGATTTCATCCTCGTCGATGACAAACACTCTGCGCTGGTCGACAGCTTTCGATGTTTCGACGCCAATCTGCATTTCAGACTCCGTGAGCTTGCAGGCATGTCCAGTCGTGGTGCCCACATGGCTGCTAGCAAATTCCATTCCGGGCGGACCGCGCATCGAATTTTGCGTAGGATGCGCGCAACGCCCGCGATCACGGCGCCCGCGTTACGCGATGGTCGTGCCATCCTTGTCTGATTTCGAACATCCGCCAGACAGCGGGGCCGGAGCTGTCGCGTTCGACACATCCGGCGAAAATCGAAATGTCAGCTGTTTCAGAAGCCAAATCATCACCTTAGTGCGAGTGGCACGCAGGTTGCTATTAAGTGGTTGGAACAAGGAGTGAGGGCTGAGTGCACGCAGACGCCTGACGAGCGATGCGCTCCTTCCCGTAACCCATGTGCCCGGTTCTGTAACGGAAACAGTCTCGCGCAGACACGCGGACTCATTGGCAATCGGTTCATGGAGAGCAAAATGGCTGCACTACGACAAATCGCGTTTTACGGCAAAGGCGGCATCGGCAAGTCGACGACTTCACAGAATACCCTGGCGGCGCTCGCCGAGATGGGTCACAGGATCCTGATCGTCGGCTGTGATCCCAAGGCGGACTCGACTCGCCTGATCCTGCACGCCAAGGCGCAGGACACCATCCTCAGTCTGGCGGCTGCCGCCGGCAGCGTCGAGGACCTCGAGATCGAAGAGGTCATGAAGGTCGGCTACCGCGACATCCGCTGCGTCGAGTCCGGCGGCCCGGAGCCCGGGGTCGGCTGCGCCGGCCGCGGCGTCATCACCTCGATCAACTTCCTGGAGGAGAACGGCGCCTATGAAGACATCGACTACGTCTCCTACGACGTGCTCGGCGACGTCGTCTGCGGCGGCTTTGCGATGCCGATCCGCGAGAACAAGGCGCAGGAAATCTACATCGTGATGTCCGGCGAGATGATGGCGATGTATGCCGCCAACAACATCTCCAAGGGCATTCTGAAATACGCCAATTCCGGCGGCGTGCGCCTCGGCGGCCTGGTCTGCAACGAACGCCAGACCGACAAGGAACTCGAACTGGCCGAAGCGATGGCCAAGAAGCTCGGCACCCACCTGATCTACTTCGTGCCGCGCGACAACATCGTGCAGCACGCCGAGCTCCGCCGCATGACGGTGCTGGAATACGCGCCGGATTCGGTCCAGGCCGGTCACTACCGCAGCTTGGCCCAGAAGATTCATGCCAATGGCGGCAAGGGCATCATCCCGACCCCGATCACCATGGACGAACTCGAGGACATGCTGATGGAGCACGGCATCATGAAGCCGGTCGACGAAGCCATCGTCGGCAAGACCGCCGCCGAGCTCGCCGCAGAAGCAGCCATCGCAGCCGCCTGAGGCCAACAATATGACCCGGCCCCTCGCGAGGGGGGCCGGGGACTATCCCAAGCATCCGCCGGTAAGCGATGCGGCGTTCGGCCAAGGGGAAATGCGCGCGAGGACCGGAGCGGTACGAAACGGAATTAGAGCGGTCTGTGATGGCAGCGGCACCACTTGAACTGTCGATCAGCGCGGTCCCGGCGCAACAAGCGTTGCCGATGCCGGACTTGGCGCAGAACAGCGAGCCGCTCGCAGCGGTGATTTACCACCTGCTGACAGGTTGTCACCCGGCCGATGCTGTCATCGATGATGATTTCAGCTTCGACAGGCATGTGCTCGCTTCGATCCTGGCTGTGGCGGCCATGGAAAAAGGCACGGTGGCCGAACGGGCGGGGCTCGCGGCGCAGGATCTCGCCAATCTGATGACGCACTGGTTTCCGGTGGCCTGCGCAACGGACGTGGCGTGGCACACCCAGGATACAACGGTCGAGGATGACGAAGTCGCAATGGTGCGCGATCTGCTGCTTGCGGAACGATCCAGCGAGGGAGACGCCGGCCGCTTTCTCGCCGCGATGATCGCGCGGCGCGCCATGGAGCCGAACCATCTTTGGGAAGATCTCGGCCTGCGCGACCGCTCCGAACTGACGCGGCTGCTGGCGCGCCATTTCGGCCCGCTTGCGGCCCGTAACACCGGGAATATGCGCTGGAAGCGGTTCTTTTACCGCGCGCTCTGCGAGTCCGACGGCTTCGTGATGTGCACGACCCCGGTCTGCACCGACTGCCGGGATTTCGACCATTGCTTCGGTGACGAGAGCGGCGAGAGCCGGATGGCAGAACGGCGCCGGGAAGTCGCACAAAGCGCGGCTTTCACGCCGCTGGTGGAGTAACCGACATGGATTCGACGACGGCAGCGCGATGGATCGGGATTGAAGCAGCGCCGCTCGCAGCCGACGGGACGGAAATGCTGCCTGAGGCTGCATTCGGCGAGGGCGAGCAGAACCACCTGCCATATGATTGCAGCAACCTTTTGCGCCAGGCCGGTCTGCGGCCGACCCGCCAACGGCTGATGCTGGGCGCATTCCTTTTTTCGAAAGGCGGACGCCACGTTACCGCCGACATGATCTACACCGAGGCGGTCGCGGCCGACATGCCGATCTCGCGGGCCACCGTTTATAATACGCTAAACCAGTTCACCCACGCAGGTCTGCTGCGCCAGATCGGCGTCGACGGATCGAAATCGTTTTTCGATACCAACCCCGGCGCGCATCATCATTTCTTCGTCGATCACGAAGACAGGTTGCTCGACGTACCCGCACCGGGGGTCGCGATCGAGCAGTTGCCGCAGCCCTTGCCCGGCTACGAGGTCGTGGGGGTCGACGTCATCGTTCACCTGCGCCGGAAGTCGGGATGATGGCCGCTGGCGCGTCGCATTCGCGACGCTGTCGGAATCGCGACAATCGGCGCCGGGTCGAAAACCAAAGCTATTGCAGCGCGTTACGGACGCCAAAGTCGCTGGCACGGGGGTTGCTGTGCATGGTCTGGGAGGGTCGCCTCCGGCTCTGCTGAAGCTGCCACCATGATGAGGATCTCATGATCGAACAGCCGACATTCGACAGCCGCAGCCAGCTCGCGCCGGTCGTTCTCAACGACACCACATTACGCGACGGCGAGCAGGCGCCCGGCGTGGCGTTCACGACCGCGGAAAAGGTGGAGATCGCTCGCGCGCTCGCCCGCGCCGGCGTTCCCGAGATCGAAGCCGGCACGCCGGCGATGGGACGGGAGGAAATCACCGCGATCCGGGCGATCGTCGAAGCGAAACTGCCGCTGACCACCATCGCCTGGTGCCGGATGTTGAAGGAGGACGTCGATGCCGCCATCGAGACCGGGGTGTCGATGGTCAATGTGTCGGTGCCGGTCTCCGATGTGCAGATCGCGGCCAAGCTCGGCGGCAAGCGCGCCAATGCCATCGATATGGTCAAGCGCGTGGTCGGATACGCCCGTGGCAAGGGTCTGTCGGTCGCGGTCGGCGGCGAAGATTCGTCACGGGCCGATGTTGATTTCCTGATTGAGATTATTGCCGCGGCGAAGGCCGCCGGCGCGCGGCGGTTTCGCGTCGCCGATACGCTCAGCGTGCTCGATCCGGATGCCAGCTACGCCCTGATGGCGGCGTTGCGCGCGACCACCGATCTTGAACTCGAATTCCACGGCCATGACGATCTGGGGCTCGCGACCGCGAACACGCTGGCGGCCATCAAGGCTGGCGCCACCCATGCTTCCGTTACCGTGATCGGCCTTGGCGAGCGCGCCGGTAATGCGCCGCTGGAGGAGGTGGCGGTCGCGCTCGGGCAACTCTATGGACGAAAGACGGGTATCGTGTTGTCGGAACTCGGCAACGTCGCTTCCGTGGTCGCCGCGGCTGCGGCACGTACCATTCCGCTCAACAAGGCAATTGTCGGAGATCACGTCTTCACCCATGAATCCGGCATTCATGTCGATGGCCTGCTGAAGGATCAGCGCACCTACCAATCGCTCGATCCTTTGCTGTTCGGCCGCTCCAATCGGATCGTGATCGGCAAGCACTCCGGCCTCTCGGCGATCACCTCGCTGCTGTCGGACCTCCAGTTGACGGCGAGCGCCGAGGAGCAGCGCGGCATCCTGGCCCGGGTTCGGGAGCACGCCATCGGCAACAAGGGGCCGGTCGCGCGCGAGACCGTCACGCGGATCTGGCGCGAGGTCTGCGATCCGCGTCTCCCGAACTGCGCCTGAGGCCGCCATGTCCGATGTCGCAGGCGTCCCCGCAGCAACCCCGATCGCGGATGCCCGGCCGCCGTCAGTCTCGCTGCTGCGGTTGATCAGACAGGATGTCGGATGCGTCCGCCTGCGCGATCCCGCCGCGCGCAACGAATTCGAAACCCTGCTCACCTATCCCGGCATCCATGCGCTGATCTGGCATCGCATCGCTCATCGCCTGTGGAAGGCCGATTGGCGGTTTCCGGCGCGGCTGTTGTCGTGGTTCGGCCGCTTCCTGACCAACGTCGACATTCATCCCGGCGCCACGATCGGGCAGCGCTTCTTCATCGATCACGGCGCCGGTGTCGTGATCGGCGAGACTGCCGAGGTCGGTGACGACGTCACCCTGTATCACGGGGTGACCCTGGGCGGGACGTCGTGGTCGCCCGGCAAGCGCCATCCAACCCTGGAGGATCGCGTCGTGGTCGGCGCCGGTGCGAAAATTCTCGGACCGATCACCGTCGGCAAGGGAACGCGGGTCGGCGCCAATTCCGTCGTGATCGAAAGCACGCCGCCGGAAATCACGGTGGTCGGCATTCCGGCGCGGGTGGTGCGGCCGGAACTCACCCATCGCCGCGTCGTCGGACGAATCGATCTCGATCACCATCTGATGCCGGATCCGGTCGGCGAAGCGATTTCCGTGGTGCTGGATCGGGTCGAGTTTCTCGAGGCGCGGATGGCCCATTTGCAAAAGCGGCTGCGCGACGGCGGCGGACCGTCAAGGGACGACAAGGGTAGTCCGCCCGCCGCGAAGCAGGCTTGAAAAGGAGTTGGAAGATGAGCGTTCCTGCGCAACCCGGCGTGCTCGAGCAATTGAACAAGGCGGCATCCGCCGAAGAGTTCTTTGCGCTGCTCGGCGTCGACTATGACCCCAAGCATGTCAACGTGGTGCGGTTGCACATCCTGCGCCGCATGGGACAATACCTCGTCAGCGAGGATTTCAACGGGCTGTCGGAAGCCGAGGTGACCGAGCGCTGCCGGTCGGTGCTGGCACAGGCCTACGCGGATTTTGTCGCCTCATCGCCGCTCGACCAGCGCGTGTTCAAGGTCTTGAAGGACGCGGTGGCGCCGCCGCCGCCCAAGAACTTCGTTCCGCTGGCGACGTTGAAATAGTCTCTTGCGCAGGCCCGATCGGCATTGCCCGCCAGTAAAAGCGGACGATGAACGATGTCCGCCGCCGTGCCCAGCCATCCCCATGAGGTCGAGTTGTTCTCGTCGTTGCGCTGTCGCATTTGCGACGCGTCGCAATTGTCCGGTCGGTTGCGCCGCATCGTCACGGCAAAACCAATCCCGGCGCTCAAGTCGTTGCCGATGCACTGATTTCTGAACGCAGCCGCGATTGGTACGACACTTGCTATCTCTACATCGGTCCGCGAGGCGGGCTCGGAGGAATGGCATGCACATCGTCGTCTGCATCAAGCAAGTTCCGGACTCGGCACAGATCCGCGTTCATCCGGTCACCAACACCATCATGCGCCAG